>CALPPK020000267.1 GCA_943325435.2 Bifidobacterium breve | reverse complement strand
GGAATACACCCTTGTGACATACTTGGGGCATGCAAGCACTCATTATTGTTCTTCTCGTTGTCCTAATTGCCGCAGTTGTCTATTTCGGTTTGCAGGCAAACGGCAACAAAGCTGAAGTCATCCCACCTGCACCATTAGATACTGATGCAATTGCTCGTACGGTTCAAACAGCCATCAACCTTGAAGCAATTTCTACTTCTGTACAGGGTGCTGTCGCTGCACAAATGTTGAAAACTGCGCAGGAAGCATTAGTGGCCAACAATCTTCAAGCTAATCAACAAGCAACTCAGACATTGAGTGGACAGACTGCTGCGCTTGATGCGCAAGCGAAGCTTCTTCTACAGCCCATACAACAACAAATGAAAATTCTTGGCGACACAGTTACAGCCTTACAGACCACGTATACATCTGAGCAGGCAACTGTTGCTTCACTTGCCAGTCAAATCAATATCTTGCAAGATTCCACAACCTCATTACGTAATGCTCTGAAATCGCCAACAGCCCGTGGTTCATGGGGTGAAAATCAATTGCGCACCATCATGCGATTGGCCGGCATGGAGAACTATTGCGATTACACCGAGCAGTACACAGGCGGTGAATCAGAACGTAGTCAACGCCCCGATGCCGTTATCAATCTTCCAGCCGGAGGAAGTATTGCAGTTGACTCAAAGTTTCCATTCAATGCGTATTTGCGTATGCAAGATGCCAAAGATGCGGCCGGACAAGACGAAGAACTGAAAAATCACGCCAAGGACATTCGTGTCCATGTCAAGGCTCTTGCCGACAAAAAGTACTGGGAACAGTTTGGCCACAACACACCCGACTTCGTGGTCATGTTCATTCCTAACGAAGGCGCCGTTGCTGATGCCATGAAATCAGATATCAACCTTTTGGCAGACGCCATGAAAGATCGTGTGCTTATCGCATCACCGGTAAACCTTCTTGCATTGTTGCTTACAGTTGCAAAGGGTTGGCAATCTCACCAATTAGAAGAGAACGCCGCGAAGGTCGCAAAGCTGGCCAAAGAAATGCACGAACGTGTCGGCGTCGTTGTCAATCATGTTGTGAAAATGGGTGACGCATTAGGCACTGTTCTCACTACATACGACGCAATGGTTGGTTCAATGGAAACTCGTTTGTTGGTGACCATGCGAAACTTCAAAGACTTGGGTGTGGTTCAGGAAAATGAACCAATGAAGAACATCACTGCAATCGGGAAATCACCTCGCGAAATCAAAGCAGCGGAAGCAACTTTTGAAGGTCTTCCCTTCGGAGAAATCGAACCGTAAACTATTTACGGAACCCACATCTGTTGGGCTTCAACCACCGTGTTGTTCTTGATAAGCGAAATAAATGGGAACGGCACCCAGTGGTATTGCGCAATCGGACTGGTAGCCACACCGGCAATCAATTTCTTCAGAACTGAAGTATTGATTTCATAGCTAGTTCCAGGGCTTTCTTGGAATGCAACAGTCACCCGCGCAGTCTCAGAAATGTCAACTAATGCAGTTTCGTTTTGGTCGACTGCGTAGTCATCCATACAGCCTTCTTGCATTCCATTCTCTTTAGCCCACGCTTCACATGTAGCGCCCATTCGAACTCGGGCAACATGGAAAACGATTGACTCAGTACCGAGAACGCGTTCAACCCAAGTCCAATACGTTCCATCGTCTAGTCGCGAGTTGTTAACAACAACTTCGTCGGTTGAATCTTTAATCGCTGGGGCAGAAACCTTGCGCCAGATCTTCTGAGTGGTTAGTGACTCTGTTCCGGGGGAACACCCTGCAAAGACAATAAGAATTGTGACTACAAAAAGTCGCCGAATGATCACAAGCGCCTGAGGTGAACGTTGGTAACGCGGTGATCAGCGCCTTTAGCAACAATCAATGATGCGCGGGACTTTGTTGGCTCAATGTTGTCCACCAAGTTCTTGCCATTGATCTCGCGCCAAATGCCGCGGGCAATGTTTATGCCTTCTTCATCTGTCAAGTGAGCAAAGTTCTGGAAGAAACTGTCAGGGTCACGAAAAACTGTTTCACGTAGTTTCTGGAAACGTTCGATGTACCACTGTTCAATGTCTGGTTCTTCTGCATCGATATAAATAGAGAAGTCGAAGTAGTCAGAAACGAATTCGTTTGCTTCTGAACCAACCTGCAGAACGTTTAGTCCTTCAATAATCAGAATGTCTGGTTGCTGAACAGAAACAGTTTCACCTTCCACGATGTCGTAAACAACGTGGCTGTAGACGGGAGCTTTCACATCTGGAGAACCGCTCTTTAAGTCGCGAAGAAACGTGAGCAAAGTTTTTGTGTCGTAGCTCTCTGGGAAACCCTTGCGGTTCATAATTCCACGGTCTTCAAGCACCGCATTCGGAAACAAGAAACCGTCAGTGGTGATGAGGTCTACGCGTGGGTGTTCTGGCCAGCGCGCAAGCAATGCCTGCAAGATACGGGCGAAGGTGCTTTTGCCTACCGCCACACTGCCGGCGATTCCGATTACGTACGGAACCTTTGGTGCCATGGCTCCAAGGAAGGTTGCGGAGACTTTGTGCAGGTTCTGCGTTGCGCTGACATACAAGTTGAGAAGTCGGGTCAGTGGCAAGTAGACAGCTGCGACTTCATCAAGATCAATCTGATCGTTGATTCCGCGCAATGCAACAAGGTCGCGCTCACGAATAGTTAGCGGGGTTGCTGCACGTAGGTCAGCCCACTCTTCGCGGTCAAATGACAAGTAGCGGTCGGAATTGGGGGTGTCGATCACAACTAGACGCTACGGCTTAGGGGTTATCGGCGCCAAGGCGCACTAGGAGATACAGCACCGGCACCAGCTGTAAGGACATCAACACCATCGGCTGTGACCACCATGGTGTGTTCGAACTGGGCGGTACGGCTGCCATCAGAGGTAACGGCGGTCCAATCGTCGTCCCACATTTTGTGGCGCCATTCGCCGCTCGCGGTAATCATGGGCTCGATAGTAAAGGTCATTCCCTCACGCAAGATCATGGTGTTACGTGGGTCGAAGTAATGCAACACCTGAATGTCGGTGTGGAAGTTCTCGCCGATGCCGTGACCAATGAATGCACGAACAACTCCGTACTTGTGCTTCTTGGCATGAACTTCAATTGCGCGGCCAATTTCGTTGATTGCAACACCAGGCTTCACAGCTTCAATGCCGTACCACATGCATTCTTCTGTAACGCGAATGAGTTTTGCGTCTTCTTCTGAAATGTTTCCGACAGCAAAGGAAGCATTGGTGTCGCCATGAACACCGTTTAAGAAAATAGTGACATCAAGATTGATGATGTCACCATCAAGAAGAACACGTGAATCAGGAATGCCATGACAGATCACTTCGTTCACACTTGTACACACACTCTTCGGGTAGTTGTGATAATTCAAGGGGCTTGGGTAGCCGCCCATCTTGATGGTGAGGTCGTGGACAAAAACGTCGATGTCATCTGTAGTGATTCCCGGACGAACAAACTCACCG
>CALPPK020000266.1 GCA_943325435.2 Bifidobacterium breve | reverse complement strand
GTAACTGGCCAAATTGAAGGCGGTATTGCTCAGGGGCTCGGATTGGCCGTAATGGAAGAAATCATTGTGACGAACGGAATAGTTCGTAACCCAAGCTTCACCGACTATCTGTTGCCAACAGCTCTCGACGCGCCACAAGTTCTGATCTCAATGATTGAAGAACCAGACCCTCAGGCACCTATGGGTGCCAAAGGCGTAGGAGAAGCACCGTGTCTTTCAGTTACCCCCGCCATAGTTGCAGCAATCCGCAACGCCACCGGGAAAACAATTGATAGATGCCCAGTTCGCCCACAAGACATTTGTTTCTAGAAACTATTTACCAAACACTGTGTCGGTGTAGGCGTTAGAAAATGTCCGCTGAGGATCTAACTGATTTCGTAAGGCGATAAATTCATCCCAACGCGGATACAACTTCGACAACTCTTCGGCATCGCGGTAGTGCATCTTGCCCCAATGCGGGCGAGCATCGTACGAGCGCAGAATGTCTTCGACGTCACGGAAGAACGGTTCGCATTCCATGCCTTTATAGACATGTACTGCTATGTAGGCCGAATCTCTGCCGTAAGCCGTTGATAATGGAACGTCGTCTCCTTTTGTAAAGCGCACTTCGACAGGGAAATTCAAAAGATAACCCTTTCTGTCAACCATTGCTCGAATCTCCTTCAGGGCAGGGACAAGCGCCTCGACTGGCACAGCGTGCTCCATCTCGTAGAAACGCACAATGCGTGGGCTAGCAAAAATCTTGAAACTTTGATCAACGTATTCACGAGACCCAGAAGATGGCAAAGCGGTAGCGAGTCGAGGGATAAGAGATGGTCGCGCACGGCCGACACGACACAGTGCGCCAAACGCATAGTTCTCCATGAAGGTTTTCTCAATCCAACCTTTTACCCGTGGCAATGGCTGCAATTCATCTTCAGTGCGATTATTGCGTTTTGTCAAAGCCCATTTGGTGTGAGGAATCCAGAAAAACTCGAAATGATCGTGCGCGCTCGCTAGATCATGAACATTGTCCAGCACATCGTCAAGTCTCATCGGCTGCTCTAACGCACGAAGACGAAACGAAGGAACGGCTTGCAGCGTGTATTCGGTAATGATTCCCAGTGCGCCGACGGAAACTCTTGCCACATCAAAAATTTGAGAGTTCACTGATTTCGAACATTCGATGATCTGGCCTTGACCATTGATCAACTTCATCGCGACAACTTGACCAGCAAGCCCCGTAAGAGCCTTGCCAGTACCGTGAGTAGAGGTAGATATTGCACCCGCAACTGTTTGGTACGCAATGTCACCCAAGTTTGCCAAGGCCAGACCTTCAGAATGAAGCAGCGTGTTCAGATCTGACAATCGAGTCCCGGCGCCAACTGTCACCTGAGACGATGCGCGATCTATATGCAAGATGCCACGTAAGTTCTCAAGCCGAACCATGCGGCCATTTGTGGCAGCGGCTGAGGTAAAGCTGTGACCAGAACCCACTGCCTTCACCTTCTGGCCTAGATCTGCAGCGCTCGCTACCAGGGCTGCTAACTCGCCCACATCTCTTGGGGTATCGATTGACAATGGGCTTGCTTTTTGGTTCCCTGCCCAATTTCGCCACGTTGCCATATGGCACCCCCTCAAGAACAGCCTGAGCTGTCTGGCCATTCTAGAAGGCAACACGCTTCTCTGGCTCGGTGGTCACCCCATAGAACCGCATAAGGTATGGGAACTTCTTATTAGTTAAGGGAAATCATGACCATCACACAAGTTCCACTAGTTGACTACCTTGTCCTCGGTGACTCCCCTCACCTCACTGCCAACGAGTGCACCAAGTGCGGCGCACGATATTTCGATCGTCGTAATGCTTGTGCTTCTTGCTTTGCGACGGAGTTCAAGAAGGTCGCTATTGCCAATGAAGGCATCGTTCGTTCGTTCACAATCGTTACCTTCGCCGCTCCTGGCGTACCTGTGCCTTTCGTAGCAGCAATCATCGACTGCGGTGGCACAAGCGTGCGTGGAAATCTGGCAAATGTTGAGGCCACACCTGAGAAGGTAACCCTCGGTATGAAGGTCAAGCTCACGACTTACTCACTCGGCGCAGATGATAATGGCCTCGAAGCCATTGGTTTCGGCTACGAGCCCGCGTAATTAGTTTTAATATCAACACAACAAAATCAACACATAACGGAGAACACAATGGCTACTGACGACATCTACATCCTCGGAATTTACATGACCAAGTTTGGAAAGTATCCAGACAAGGACACTGTTGACCTTGCATCAGAAGCAGTAATTGCTGCGCTGGCAGATGCGCAAGTCACGATGAAAGACATCGGCGTAATGGCAGCTGGTTGCCTCATGGGCCAGGGCGGCATCGGACAAATGATTCAAAAGCAAGTCGGCCAGACCGGTATTCCTGTGTACAACGTTTCTAATGCATGTGCCACCGGCGCTACAGCGCTTCGAACAGCAATCATGGCTATCAAGGCCGGCGAGTGCGATATGGGACTTGCAGTTGGCGTTGAAAAACTTGCCGGCGTTGGTCTCCTTGGCGGCGGCGGCACTCCTAAATCAAAGAATAAAGAGTGGACACCATCAGGCCGTTTCGGGTCTGTAACAAATGTTGATGGTCTTATCGGAACCGCGGCCATGCCCGGAACCTTTGCTCAAGTCGGCATGGAATACGGTCACAAATACGGTGGAGCTACTTTTGAATTGTTCGCAAAGATTTCTGAAAAGAACCATGCGCACTCAACCTTGAACCCGCTCGCTGCCTACACAAAGCGCATGTCTCTCGATGAGATCATGAACGACATCATGATCTCGTACCCGAACACTCGCCCAATGTGCTCAGCTAACTGCGACGGTGCCGCAGCTGCCGTAGTTGTTAGTGGAGCGAAATTGAAGACCTTGTCTCTCGAGCAACAGCGCCGCGCCATCAAGGTGTCAGCGTCAATCCTGACAAGCGATCCATACCAAGAAGCATGTCAAGTACTTCCAGACGTCAATACCCTTACTCGTATCGCTGCCAAGCAGGCATACGAACAAGCTGGAGTCTCACCATCAGACCTCAACCTTGTAGAACTTCACGACTGCTTCGCAACGGCCGAGCTTGTCCACTATGACAACCTCATGCTGTGTGAAGAAGGTGGAGCAGTTGATTTCTTCAATTCCGGAGCAACATGGCGTGACGGTTCTATGCCAGTCAACGTTTCAGGTGGTCTTGAATCAAAGGGGCATCCAATCGCAGCCACTGGCATCGCGAACATTTGGGAAGTGTGCCACCACTTGCGTGGAGAAGCTGGACCTCGTCAGATTGAAGGCGCAAAAGTCGGTCTTGCACACGTCATTGGTCTTGGTTCTGCCTGTGGTATTCACATCCTGGAGAAGTCAGCCCTCTAATAATGCTGACGCCCATTCACGGAACATGTGATGTGGCGTTTCACGCGGTGCGTGACGCATTCCAGAACAACTTCATAGAGCACGGAGAAATCGGTGCGTCTGTCTGCAT
>CALPPK020000265.1 GCA_943325435.2 Bifidobacterium breve | reverse complement strand
CACCTTCCGGAGTTTTCTTCATCATGCTCGCTGATCAAGTTGATGATTCTCTTGCAACCATCGCCTCCCGCTGCCTCACCGTGCATTTCGGATTGCTTGAAAACGCCGACATAGAACGCGCTCTTGTGAACTCGGGTATTGCACCACATCTTGCAAATGCTGCAGCCCAATCGTCGGCTGGCAGCATGTCGCGCGCGAAGTTGCTTGCGTCAGATCCGCAACTCGCACAACGTCGTGAATTCTTCGCCAACATTCCTCGCCGCATTGACGGCACGGGCGCAACAGTCGCTGCCATCGTTGAACAAATTCTTGCGCTCATCGACGATGCAGTTGAACCACTAAGCAATCAACATGCACAAGAAGTCGTTGACACTGAAAAGACTCTGGCACTCATGGGCGTAAAGCGCGGCGGAAAGAAAATGTTGGAAGATCGTCACAAACGCGAGATACGTCGGTACCGCACAGATGAATTGCGTTCAGGTCTCACTGCTATTGCAAGCATCTACCGCGACGAACTTGCACGCAACCCGAACATTCACCGCCCCGAGGCCTATGTCACTGCAATCAACAGACTTCACGAAGGTATGCGTCGTCTGTCCCTTAATGTGAACGAAGCTATTTTGTTACGCGATCTCATCTGGTCGCTTCCCTCTCCATCCGCCGACGCTGCACTGCAGTTTGTCCTTTCAGAAAACGCCGAATGAACACGAATCGCCTCGCCAAAGTCCTTGCCCTATTTCTTGGCTTTGCCGGAATCTCACATTTCGTAAACCCATCGTTCTTTAACGACATCGTTCCACCATGGCTTCCACCAAGTCGCGAATTCTGGACATATATAAGTGGTGTTGCTGAAGTCGCAATTGCAATCGCCCTCATTCGTCCATCAACTCGACGAATCGGAGCACTTGCTGCAGTGTGGCTTTTCATTGCTGTGTATCCCGCCAATATCTACATGGTCTGGGATTGGCGTAATGAAGTTGCCTCACAGCAATTCATTTCTTGGGCACGCTTGCCATTTCAATTCCTCTTTATATGGGTGGCGTTGAAGATCGCCCAAGCAAACCCAGATACTGATAAGCCGACGGCCCCGGGCGACATCTAGCGATTGCTGATTCGGTCGGTAAAGTTGAACACCTACCTGCCCAGGTAGCTCAGTCGGTAGAGCAACGCACTCGTAATGCGTAGGTCAGGGGTTCGATTCCCCTCTTGGGCTCCAGTCACAGGATTGCGTCTTGCAATTTGATGCAGGAAAAGTGCACTCACATGCCCTGTTATCTTTGCGATCATGACAGCGTTGAAGAAGATCGCTTTGGCAGTGACAGTTCTCTGTCCCACCATCGCACTTGGAACTGGAACCTTGCGAGCAGCCGACTGGGCACCAAAGGACCCGCCGTCTCAGTACAGCACTACTGCGGGGCCGAAGGCCGTGCGAAGCAACACACCAATTGTTGACGTCTGTACGACTAATGAACAACTCGACTGTCTCGAATCAATTGGCGCTTATCTGTCAGACAAGTGGGTCGAAGGCGTGTTCCAAAATTCAACAAATCTTGGATCAGATGACAAGCCGTATAGCACTAACTGGAAAATTCCAGGCCTCGTCAACCTAAACGGCACAAATGAGGTTGAAGCAACACTTCATCTCAATTACACGGGCAATGTTTTTCTTCAATCTGAACTTTATGCAAAGGGCGACAAGGGCATGACTGATGAAGCAGGCCTTCAACGTGATGTTCCGTTTCGTGTGACACTTCGAACAAGTTGGGTACTGCCTACATTCATCAGTGGAAAACTACTGAATGCAAAAATATCGGTAGAGAAACTTTTGCAATCTGGGGCATCTCGAATCACGATGGAAGGAACGCCACTCCAGAACATGATCGTCCTCGACGAGTCCTCTTTGACATCAGAGACTGGCAAGGGTGCGTATGAAACTCGTATTTTTGGAATGACTGTTGCAGATGGACGTTTCTATCCAATGAAGTCTGAGTGTCGTACTCAACCGACTTTGATGATTTCCGATAACTCCTACGGTCATCCGCTTCCCAAATTTGAACAGGGAAATCTTGACCTCCGTGTTTCAGCTCCCCACTTCAAACCCGATGGAAAAACTCTGCATCGCGGAATATACGAAGCATCGATTCCCCTCCCGACTGCCAAGTGTTTGTGGGACAAAGACATTGACTTAACGTCGCGCTTTCAGATTCAAGTTCTTGAGGCCGGAGCAGATTCTGGTGAAATCGCGCAGTCAATTTCCATTGACGACAAAGAAGTGCGCATCAAAGTAACAGGATTCACCTTCTCATCACCAACGGTTCGGGTGACATATCTAGGTTCGACTTCAGGACTGTCTACGCCGTCATCCGCCACTAGTAAAGTGCCTACAAGACCAACGGGGCTTGCTGTTTCTGTTGACAAACGTTCACTGAAAGTCACTTTTAAGAAAGTCACAAATGTGTCGTATGTCGTTATAGCTACAAAGGGCACCACCAAGAAGACACTTCGGTGTACGTCAGTAAAGACTCAAATGAAATGCCAGTTCTCTAATGCAGCTAAGGGCACGTGGAAGATAACAGTAACTCCGAAGAGTGCATCGAAAACAGGGGCATCAGCGTCAAAGACCATCAAGGTGTCTAGTTGACTCCTCTCTCGGGCTCCAGACGCATTTTTGTGGGATGTAGCATTCCAACATGAAGCGAATTCTTATCGCCAGCGTTGTTGCACTTTCCAGTTTTCTTACTGTGGGAAGTTCCACTCACACATCAGCCGCGACCGATGCCACTCCTCCCGTAGGGGCTTGGACCTGGTGTACCGAAACCATTGTGAATGGTTGTATCGAAGCAGTTACCACCATTAGCCCAGAAAAAGTGGAGACCGTCTACACGTCCATGGCTTCGCTTCCTTTTGAGTTAACGGTGACAGCAAATTGTTCAGCAAACGGACCCGTAAACACGTGCGATACAAATCGTTATATCTCACGTGACGATGGGACATGTGCTGAGACGTCAACATGGGGTCGTCGTACCACTACACCCAGTATTGAATTCGACATCAGATGGAATGGCAAATCAGGGTGGGACATTCGCGTGCGTTTTTCTACGGGCAACTTCAAGCCAGCTTTTACTATTGGCCACGGCACAACGGCTGTAGCAATTACAGATGACGGCGACGGCACCTACACCTACACCCATACTTCGAGGATGGAAAAGGCGTATTACGCTCCGGCTCCACTTGCTACAGCAATCGCAAGTAGTCAAGGAGATTGGGTCCATAATCAAATTTGGCCGAGAGATCATCTCGCTATGCCTGCTAATCCGCTTTCAATGCCATTGTCAGGAAATTCATCCTCCAGCTCATCAAGCACTTCGTCAACGACTGCACCAACCGCTACTGGGTGTAGGTATTACCCATTCGATGGTGCATGGGCCGAAGCAAATGCGCAGGGTTTCTCGTGGTCATACTCTTCAGGCAACATGACATCAAGCGTCCCCAATATTCT
>CALPPK020000264.1 GCA_943325435.2 Bifidobacterium breve | reverse complement strand
CTCGGACTTGCGCCGTATCCTGTCACGGTGACAACACCCCATTCTGTTCGTATTGAAAAGCTCGTCGCAGGCGGCGAAGGCATTACCCGCCTTGAAGATGGCCGCGTTGTGTTTGTTCCAGGCGTCCTCGCCGGCGAATTAGTCGAGATCTCATTGTCCGAGGAAAAGAAGGACTTTGGCCGTGGTCAACTGATCTCGGTTCTTGAACCGTCTGCGAACCGCCGCGTTCCGCCGTGCCCACATGTGGCAGAGGGTTGTGGTGGTTGCGATTTTCAACACATCGAACGACGCATTCAAGGTCAAGCCAAACTCGCCATCGTGGCCGAGGCGTATGCCCGTACCGCTCGCATGGAAATTGATCCGCAACTGCGTCGTCTCACTGAAGATGCTCGTCGCACCACAGTGCGCATGGTCGCTGGCGACGACGGTGTCATCGGATTTCGTGCTCATGATTCACACGACATTGTTCCCGTCACCAATTGCATGATTGCTCACCCGCTCATTAATGACTTCATTGCGAACCCTGTTCTTGAAGGCGCTGGCGAAGTGACAATCCGCGTTGGTGCTCGCACAAACAACATCGGCGTGTGGTGTCATGAAGGCAAACTTGCAAACGGTCTTCCTGCAGGTTTGAAAACAGGCGAGCGCGCATCAATCTCTGAGATAGTCGGGGAGCACACATACAAAGTGTCAATGGGTTCGTTCTTTCAGTCATCACCAGAAGCTGCTGAACTCATTATCGATTCTGTGTCGCGTCGTCTCGACAAACTCGGCATCGAAGGCGGATACATGGTTGACGCATACGGTGGCATCGGCCTTTTCAGCCTCGCGTTCTCGCAGCGTTTCGATGAACTGATGTTGGTGGAGTCTTCTGAATCAGCGTGCAAAGACGCAGTGCGCAACCTGGCCGAATGTGCTGCAACAATTGAGCAAGCAAACATGGATCTGTGGGATGCCATGGAAGCCGATGTAGTCATCGCAGACCCATCACGCCATGGTCTTGGGAAAATGGGTGCAGCATCAGTTATTGCTACTGATGCCCATACGGTCATTTTGGTCAGTTGCGACCCAGTTGCTGGTGCTCGCGACGCAAAGTACCTCTGCGACGCCGGCTACAAACTTGGCGAAGTAGAAGTGTTGGACATTTTTCCAGAGACTCACCACGTCGAAGTGGTTGCAGCCTTTAGTCGATAGTCAATGAAGCAACGACGTTATGGCGGCTTACAAGTGGCGTACAATTGAAAGCAATGCCTAAGAAGACCAAACCGAAGCCAATTCGTGTTGGTCGCGAGGAAGCAAGAGAGCGGCTCATCCAGTCCACTATCGCCTTGCTTGAGTCTGGCCAGATGGACGACTTGCTAGTTGATGCAATTACTGAACATGCCGGACTTGCCAGCGGTCATGTTCTGGTGCACCGTTATTTTGGATCACGACTTGAACTGTTGTCGGAAGTCGCTCATCGTTTAGCTGGACAATTAGTGGAGAGTTTGAACGGTGACCTTGAGACATTTCAGGATGTTTCGGTAACGCCAGTTGACTACCTAGGGTCTTTTGCACGACACACTGGCATTATTCGCAAACGGGCTCTAGTAATTAATGAGTTGGCACTTCATGGAGCCTCACCGGCACTTCATTCTGAAGACACAAGGAAAATTCTTGATTCCCTACAACAGATCTTTGAACTAGTAGAGATTCCAACACGTGCCGCAAGAGCGACAGCGCTCAATATGTTGACCTTGGTCTCAGTGGAGGTAACACTGTCTGAGTGGATGGGTGTAACTGCCGAAGAACGTCACGATTTGCGAAGATTGACTCAGCTGGAGTTAGGTTTTGCTTCTCAAATTTCTAAGATTCTTGGATGGGAGTAGAGACAAAATGACGAACGAATGGGCACGCCCTGTTGTGTACTTTCAGATTGAAGCACTGAATATTGATGTGCTAGAGCCGTTTTATCGCCAGATGTTTAATTGGGACATGAGTGAAGGTTTCCTTCGCCAGATTCCCACGGGCATTGGTGGTCCAGAAAATGGCATTGGTGGCCACATGAGTCAAGGCACTAAGGGCGGAGTCACGCTCTTTATTCAGGTTAAAAACGTTGAATCATCACGCGCGATGGCAGTGTCACTTGGTGGCAGGTTGACATCAGAACCGTTTCAGATTCCAGGTCGTGCATTAATTGCAGGCATTGAAGACCCTGAAGGCAACCCGATTACTCTGGTACAGCAGTAATTACAGCAATGAATACACCGCAACACTGCGGCTTGATTCAGTAATTGCAGCACTCCATGCGCTCACAACAGCATTGGTGTTTTTGTAATACGAGCTGTCAGCTTGTGAAGCCTCACCAAACAACGTGATCACTACGTACTTGCCATCTTCGGCGCGTGCAGTAGTGCGTCGTGCAAGACCTGGGCGATTGACGTAACACCATTCCTGCATCTGCTCATCAAGAGCACGAAACGCAAGTGCATCATTTCCCGCTACGAGGGTGAATGTTTCTACTTCAAGAACAGCCATGCGTTCAATGTACTGTTTGGTTCATGAGGCGTTCAAATAGTCTAGAAATTAAACAAATCTGCGTATCTGGGCTCGGCGATAAGGTCACACTATG
The DNA here is from genome assembly GCA_943325435.2 of Bifidobacterium breve. Next base: position 897 of record CALPPK020000264.1, on the reverse strand, counting down.
AAGTCAGCAAATGCGGCCACTAATTCGGAAGTGGGCTTTCGAGAGCAATTAGGTGGACGCCGATTGTTGTCGAAGACAACCTGGTCCATAGGGGCAATAGTCGCAATGTTGGTTGTGCTTTCTGAAGCTTTGAATAACAAAGGAATGAAAGGGTTTTATCTGTGTGTCGTCGCGTCATTGGCGCTTCTGTCAACCGCATTCTTTCAATGGCTTCTTCATATATATGTAGAGAGGCGACAGTTAGAGATCCCGTATGCGTGGTCTTTCGTATATCTGGTTGCAGGCGGAACCTCTATCTTTCTTTTTTTGCCTGTGTTTTTGTATGTAGAAGTGGCAGATATTCACACCGCCTCGTTTGCTCTGCCGCAGTTGCCACTTGCACTTGCATCAGGAACAATTTGGACGCTGGTCGTTGTTGTCGTCCTCGACATTCGAGATCGAGAGAGTTCTCAAATGTTCTTGCGAATTCAATCAGAGGCTCGCCAAGACATTATTGGGCTACAGCAGAACGAAATTGTTAAGGAGATTAATCGACAGGTTGCCGCCGAAATAGAAAGTGGCCTTGCTGAGGGTCGTGCTGAGTTAGAACATTTAAGAATTCAATTAGGAGACATTGAAGGATCATTTGATTCGATGTCATCAAAACTCAGAGAGATTTCAAGTAATGCCGTGCGCACATTGAGTCATCGACTGCGAACATCCGATGCCGACAACTTTGTTGCCCCGGGCCTCTTTCAACTGGTAAAAACGACGGTAAGAACTGAACCGTTTCGCACTCTTGACTTGGCCGTAATAATTTTCTTGACGTTCATTGTGACCGAGATTCGGAGATTCGGATTCGTGAGGGGGGCGGGCCTACTTGCAATTGGTGTCTTGGTGCTCATTTGTGTTTGTGAG
>CALPPK020000263.1 GCA_943325435.2 Bifidobacterium breve | reverse complement strand
CTGCGATTGCATAAATTGAATCTCCACCAGCGATGCGAATCTTCACCGCACCGAGTTCTTCAAGATCACGTGAAATCGTGGCTTGAGTAGCTTCAATGCCCTGTTCCTTCAAAAGCTCTTGAAGATGCGGTTGGCTGGACACGTTGTCGTGCGCAATCAACCGAGTCACCATTTGTTGGCGTTGTTGTTTACTGCTCATGATTTCTCCATCACCCATGTAAGGGCACCTCTAGCTGCAGTAAGCCTGTGATGACCCTGCTGAATAACCACACTGTTCGGACCATCAAAAACCTCTGCTGACACTTCTTCGCCACGATGCGCTGGCATGCAATGCATGAACTTCGCATTAGGTGCGGCCAAAGCCATAAGAGGCGCATCGACGCAGTACTTAGAAAAGATCTTGCGACGCATTGCGGATTCTTCTTCTTGACCCATGGAGATCCAGGTGTCTGTATGGACGACATTGGCTCCAGCAATGGCTTCTTGCGGAGATGCGCTTTGGCGGACATTGCCACCGAGCGATGCGAGACGTGCCAATTCATCATCATCAGCGTCGTATGCGGAAGGACAACCGAGCGAAATAGTTCCGCCCAACAGACACACAGCTTCAGCTAGCGACCGAGCAACGTTGTTGTAGTCACCGATGTAGGCGACAGTTGACTGCGCAATCGCACCGACATGTTCTTCCATCGTGATGATGTCAGCAAGGGCTTGCAGCGGGTGAGATGCATCGCTCAACATATTGATGACCGGCACTTCAGAAACAGCTGTCATTCGTTCGATAAAAGAATGACGGAACACGCGTGCTGCAATGACTGAATGATAGCCAGCCATGATGCGAGTGACATCTTCAACCGATTCACGTACATCGAGACCAATCTCTTCACCTCTCGTGTACACGGGATGACCACCTAGCTGCACAACGGCCATCTCCATTGAGTGACGAGTTCTATTCGATGGTTTTTCAAAGATGAGCGCGACACCCTTGCCGGATAATGCAGGCTTCGGAGCCGCGACAGACAAATCCAGGATGTGACGTAGTTCTGCAACTGACAGCGACGCAATGTCTACAAGATGACGCGTCATGATAGAACCTCTGCAATTAGTGCAACGGCTTCGTCTATCTCTGCATCAGTCACTGTTAATGGCGGAGCGAGCCTCAATGTTGAAGCGTTCACGGCATTCACAATGAGACCTTTTTCTAAGAGTGCTTTGTAGACATCTCCGGCAACTAGGCCTTCGACAAGTTGTGCACCGAGCAAAAGGCCGGCGCCACGCACCGATTCAACCTTCGGAATCGCCAACAGACCCTTCGTAAGTCGTGCTCCCTGACGCACAGCCAATTCGTCTGCATGGAGTCTCTTCATTTCTGAGATCACTGCAGACACTGCTGCAGTTGCAAGAGCCGTTCCGCTGTATGTGGAACCGTGATCACCTGGCTGCAACACCGCAGCGATATCGCGGCGCGCCCAAATAGCCCCCACAGGCATTCCGTTGCCCATTCCCTTTGCCATTGTCACGGCATCAGGTGAAATACCTGCATGTTCAAACCCGAACCATTTTCCTGTGCGACAGAAACCAGTTTGTACTTCGTCAATGATGAGCAATAGTCCGCGCTCTTTACATAGTTGTTGAACAGCTTGCAGGTACGCAGGGTCAGCAGGAATGACTCCCCCTTCGCCTTGAATGGATTCGAGCATGACCGCAGCAACGGTCGGATCAATTTGCGCCTTCAAGGATTCAATGTCACCAAATTCGCAATAACGAAATCCGTCCGGCATTGGCTGGAATACCTCATGCTTTGCAGGCTGACCCGTGAGCGCAAGTGCACCTAATGTGCGACCATGAAAACTGCCGTAGGCAGACACGACGGCGTGACGTCCACGTCCACCAAATTTACGCGCGAGCTTTATTGCTGCTTCATTAGCTTCAGCTCCAGAGTTACAAAAGAAGACCTGACCATCGCCAGCACCTGCGTCATGCATGAGCCCAGATATTTCCACCGCAGCTTTGGTAGCAACGGTGTTAGCAAAGAAGTTCGATACATGAACCAGCGTGTTCGCCTGATCTGCAATCGCCTTAGCGATGACAGGGTTTGCGTGACCCAAAGACACGACTGCAATGCCGCTAAGGAAGTCGAGATACCTCTTGCCATCAACTGACCACAGTTGAGTACCTTCACCCTTCTCAAACATTTCAGCAGGAGCCCCGAAGACTGGAATGAACGGGCAATAGTCATGACCCTTGTTTGCAGCAATTGCTGTTTCATTTTCTAAAAATTGATGTGACATCAGTTGACCCCCGTAATCATGGTGCCGACACCTTGGTCGGTGAAAAGTTCTAATAACAAAACGTGTGCAATGCGGCCGTCAAGAATGTGTGCGCTCTTGACGCCACCTTTTACTGCCTGCATGCAGCTTTCGATTTTGGGAATCATTCCCCCAGAAATAGTGCCGTCAGCTATCAGTGCGCTCAGATCTGTTACTGATATCCGCTGAATCAAAGATGACGCATCATCAATGTCTTTGCGCAGACCTGCAATGTCTGTGAGATAGATGATCTTCTCGGCACTCAACGCCTCGGCAATCGCGCCAGCTGCAGTATCTGCATTTACGTTGTACGGCTGACCATTCACATCGACTCCAACTGTGGACAAAACCGGAACAAGACCATCAGCCAACAAGCCTTCAATGACATGTGTACGAACCCGTTCAATATCTCCGACAAACCCCAGTGATGTATCGCGAGGAACACACTGCAATGTGCGCCCATCTTCACCTGAAAGACCTACAGCCACATTTCCGTGCGTGTTGATGGCGCTCACAATTTGAGGATTGACTTGGCCATTAAGAACCATCTGGACAACTTCCATGGTTGCGGCATCTGTAACGCGTAATCCATTAGAGAAAGATGACTCAATGTTCAAACGAGTGAGCATCTCATTGATTTGAGGGCCACCACCATGAACAACGACCGGACGAATACCGACCGTATGCATGAGGACAATGTCTTCAGCAAAGAGAGACAACGCATCGTGTTCAGAAGTTCCGGCGATTGCATTGCCACCGAACTTCACTACAACTGTTTTTCCAGCGAACCTACGAATGTATGGCAGGGCCTCTACCAGTACGTGCGCGGTTGATAATGAACTCATGGGTACATACCCACGTTTGATAGGCCAGATGACTCAGGAAGGCCCAATGCAACGTTCATTGACTGCACTGCCCCGCCGGATGCGCCCTTGGCCAAGTTGTCGAGCGCGGCAATCACCATTACATACCCAGTACGTTCATCGAATCGCGCCGTTATGTGAACACTGTTCGAACCGAGCGTTGCTTTTGTAGAAGGGCTGCTTGGCCGCACCACGATGTATTGCTCATTTTTATAGAACGTGGCAATAGCGGCCAACAAGGACGCTGTCGTCGGTGCATCACCTTGGGGCCTTGCATAACAGGTCGCCAGAATTCCGCGATTCATAGGTGCAAGGTGTGGTGTAAACAGAACTTGTGCG
>CALPPK020000262.1 GCA_943325435.2 Bifidobacterium breve | reverse complement strand
GATCAGCTCCTTTGGCGAACGATTTCCTGCGTGGTGCAGCTGAACGTATGACACCTTCCCGGACGCCCGAATGGTGTCGGCAATTCGAGTCAGGCCAGCAATGTGCTGATCACCGAAACAGCCCAACTGCCCAGGGAACCCTTGCCCCACCTTTTGCACGTGGGAGGCACACGTCATGACCAGCCCAAACCCACCATTTGCCCGCATTTCAAGCCATTTATGCTCCCCATCAGACAAGGTTCCATCTGCATTGCTCTGATGATTAGTGAGTGGGGACAACATAAATCGATTGATGAGGGCAGGGCCTCGAGAAAGCGGAACAGAATCAAAAAGGGAGGTCATGGCGGTCAGGCTAGCCCGACCTTTCAAAAGTGCCCTGAAAACGGGCACTATCCACTACCGAGCCATGCAATTGCTATACATTTTTGATTATGAAAAAACGTGACCTCATTCAAGCAGTAGCACTTCACACTGGCGTAGACAAGAAGACGGCAACGTCGACTGTCGAAGGAACGATCGACGTAATCCTGGCAACTGTTGCCAAGGGTGAAATCGTGAACCTCTCGGGCTTTGCAAAGTTCGCCAAGATCAAGCGTCCAGCACGCCAAGGTCGTAACCCGGCCACTGGTGAGACGATCCAGATCAAGGCAAAGACAGTTGCAAAGATCACCGCACTTAAGGGCTTCAAGGACATCGCACTTGGTGTTTCTCCAGCTCCGAAGTTGAACACAAAGCCAATCGCGCCAGTTGCAAAGCCAGCGCCAAAAAAGGCTGCAGCTCCTAAGAAGCCAGCTCCGAAAAAAGCAGCTCCTAAGAAAGTTGTAAAAAAGAAGAAGAAGTAATTTTCTTTTAATAAGAAGTTGAAAGACCCGCCTGAAAGGGCGGGTCTTTTGTATTTACGGAACTCTTCGCAGTTAGCGTCAGCCCAATGAAAGCTGCCGTCTATTACGAAACTGGTGCACCCGAAGTTCTGAAGTACGAAGATGTTGCAGAGCCAACATTGTTCGCCGATGGACTCCTCATTGACGTGGCCGCAATTGCCATTCAAGGTGGCGACACGCTGAACCGTTTGGGCGGAGCACTTGCTTCAAAGCCACACATCGTTGGTTACCAAGCATCGGGAACTGTACGTGAAGTTGGCGCAAACACAAAAGGATTCACACCTGGTCAAGCAGTTGTTGCGACCATGGGTTTTGGTTCGCACGCAGAAGTTATTTGCCCGTGGGCAGTTTCAACGTGGGCAATTCCAAATGGTTTGTCATTACAAGAAGCAGCAGGAGTACCAATTGAATTTGGTACTGCAGACGATTGCTTGTTCGAGTTTGGACATTTGAATGCTGGCGAAACAGTGCTCATTCAAGCTGGAGCAAGTGGCGTAGGAATTGCAGCAATTCAACTTGCCAAGGCCGCAGGTGCAACGGTGATTGCAACTTCGTCAAGCGATGAGCGCCTAGAAAAGTTGAAGAAGTACGGCCTTGACCACGGAATCAACTACACAAAAGTTGATTGCGCAAAAACGGTTATGGAACTGACCAATGGTGCTGGAGTGAACTTGGTGCTCGATTCAGTTGGTGGTGCAACGCTGGAAAGCAGCATCGCATCACTCGCCTACCGCGGTCGCATTAGTTGGGTTGGCCGTGCTGGTCGCGAAGAGCGCCCACCAGAGGTATGGCCAATCATGCAAAAGAACGCCACCATTACCGGCGTGTTCTTGGGTGCCGAAATGGGTATGAACCCAGGTCGTACGCACGCACTGATCGAAAACTTGCTTGGTCGTATTGCCAAGAAAGAACTCGACGTGGTGATTGATAAGACTTTCCCACTGTCGGAAGCAGCTGCCGCTCACCGCTACATCGAAGACCGCAAGGCCTTCGGTCGCGTTTTGCTCACTCCGTAAGGCAATAATGGCGAGGTGAATTACCTCGAAATTGACCGCTCCGACATTCGACATTTTCGAATGCACACCACCGAACCTGTTGCACTCGCACCTGGTGAAGTGCGTTTAACACTTGAACGGTTCGCGCTTACTTCGAACAACATCAGTTATGCCCTTGGTGGAGACTTCTTGGATTACTGGGGGTTCTTTCCTGCTGAAGCCGGTTGGGGCAGATTACCTGCGATGGGTTACGGAGTTGTGACTGAATCTGTGAACCCAGACATTGCGGTAGGCGGTAGATATTTCGGATTCTTCCCCGTTGGCAACGAACACATTGTGCAAGCACAGTTGTCACGAAATGGTTTTATCGATGCTGGAGCACATCGAGAAAAGCACGCCATGGCGTACCGCGCCTTTGACAAGGTTTCAGACACCAAAGGCGAAAACGACAATGCCATGCTCATTTTCCGAGGACTGTTTATGACTTCGTTTCTTGCAGAAGACTTTCTACGTGAGCAAAACTTTTTTGACGCAACACAAGTGCTGATTACCAGTGCATCCAGCAAAACCTCAATCGCACTCGCCCATTGCTTGCGTGCAAATTCCACAATGCGCGTCGTCGGGCTCACATCGGATGCAAACATTGACTTCGTAACCAGCATTGGCGAATACCACGACGTGGCCGCATACAGTGATATCTCAGCAATGGATACTGAAGTGCCAACAGTGCTTATGGACATGGCTGGAAATCCTGAAATAGTTGCTGGCATACACACCCACTTTGGAGAATCCCTGAAGTATTCCTGCAGCATTGGCGCAACCCATTGGGATCAAACCAGTCACCATGTTGATATTCCCGGTCCCAAACCACAATTCTTCTTTGCTCCTAGTCAATTATCGAAGCGAGGCAAAGAATGGGGTCGCGAGGAACTGAATAATCGACTCGAAACTGCACTCAACACATTTATTGAAGGTTCAAAACAGTGGCTACGAATTGAACACGCGCGAGGCACGGACGCGGTGAGCGATACTTACTCGCAATTAGTTGCGGGAAACATGCCGCCAGAAATCGGCAACATCCTGTCGTTCTAGTTTTTAGTACGGAAGCGTGTAGGTATTTTCGAATTCGTCTTGCACCACTGTGGCCAGCGTTGCACTGGTGTCAACAATTAACTCAGCCTCCAGCACCCGTGTGCGATACGACCAGCCCTCGGGGAGTGCAAGGCGTTCGCCAAGGGTTGCCAGCGATTCTTCCGTCATGCTTGGGTCAACACCCACGCAACGCGCCTGCAAAACAAATGCGCGACCTTCTGGATCGACCAACTCATACACAGTTTTTCCCGCATCAAAGAAGAACACCGCGCCACGATTCACATTGCGAGCTACATACGGACCTGCTGCAAAATCGGCGCCAATGGGAATAGTCGCAATGCGACGCATTTGAATGCCATTGAAATCTTTAAATACGGGATCCACCACAGCAACTTTTGAGCCCAATCCATCAAGCAGCCAATAACGCGGGCCGTTTAACTTCACAAACACGGCACCCATGTCTTTAGCAATGGCATCCGCATCCAGCGTTTCCCATAACTCCTGCGGGCAATCGTTCAACATTTGTGTGCCATACACCTCGGCTTC
>CALPPK020000261.1 GCA_943325435.2 Bifidobacterium breve | reverse complement strand
GAGTTTCTAACAAGTCAACTCTCGTAGGCTGATGACATGTCAATTGCCACTGTTTTGTTTGCGATCGTTTCGGCACTCGCAGTATTTGTCATCGCGGCAGTTGTTGTGGGGCGCGAAGCGCAACGTTTAGACATGGTGGCACCTCGCGTTATCTACGACATTGATCAGGCTGCCGACTATGTGGCTCGTGCGTTACCAAGCAATACGCAAGCTCGACTCACTATGGATGAAGTGCGTCAACTGTTGTTGGCTCACCTTTCATGGATGAACGACAAAGGATTGATGCCACTAGATGTCACGGATCGTGTGCAAAACATTTCTATTCCGGTTGTTGTCGATGAAGACACATTGGCGGCGTACTTGTTGAAGGAAGCGTCGCGGCGTGGTGTTGAAATTCTTGATGATGTCGATGTGGTGCACGTGGCAGATGCTCACATGGGCTATTTCGCGGCAATTGGTGCTGTTGGCCCGAAGGCAGATCAGATTTAAATCATCATGTTGAACTGCGACACCACGCGGGTGCCGAGTTCAGAATCGCCAGTGATGGCGATATCGGAACCTAGATCTGTATGAGTTGCCCGACCTGTCGCTAGTTGCAGGAACACGTCAGAATCAAATGTGATTGTTACAAGCACTGATGGTGGAACTTCTGTTGACACTTGCGCTCTGCCATCGACAACGGTGGTTGCCACAGTGCGCTTCACAGCCCCCGTAATTTCAACGACAACTGTGCCGCCTTCTGGTGTTTGTGCGCGCTTGCCAACAACGATGGGGATCGTGCGAATGAGGCGATCAATGGTGTGTTCTGCTGATGGGCCACCCTGATGCCCAGGCATGCCAGTTGTGCGACGCATGTCTTGTTCGTGAATCCAACAGTCAAGAACGCGGATGTGGAGGAAGTCTGCAAGGGTGCCAGGGCCTGTAGGGGTGAACGACTCTTTTTCAAAATAGGCATCGTCTGCATTGCGTAATGTGTGAATGCGGGTAGCTACTAGGGCCTTCCATTCTGCAAGTACTGCAGCGCCGGTCATGGAGCGACGTGAATCAACGTCATGTTCATTTGCTTCGCCGATGGGATTCTTTGTGTGAGAAACATCAGATGCTTTATGAGCTGATTTCTCAAGGCCTTCAAGGCCAGATTCTGTTCCGACAAGGTGCGACAAGTTGTCTTGCACTGTCCATGCTGGCAACTGCGATGGGGTTTTCCATTGCGCTTCTGTGAGTTGCGAGCAGAAATCACTAATGGAGTTCCATGTGGCTTCAAGTTTGTTAATTGTGTCTGTTGGAATCATTGTGTGGTCCTTGAATAATTAGCGTGCTGGGTTTTGAACAGAGCGCCATTGACGCCCTTCAAGATACGGAGTGAAGATTGTTCCGATCATCTTCATGTCTTCATCGGTCTTAGGTGTTTTCAATTCGAAAATTCCTGGGAAGCGGCTGTATGCAAGCGTGATGTCCCACAGTTCTTTTGCTTTGTCTGCAGTAGGTGCAGGAAGTACTACCGGACCGAATACTGCACGGCCGCCTGGCACCGTGATGATGGGAACTCCGAAACCGGCAAGTTGTTCTGTTGCATATTTGTGATCATTCAAGACATCGTCGTGCGTAGTTGGGTCTGCGAGCGCAAGGTCCCACGCTTCAGTAGGAAGCCCTGCTTCGGCCATCAGTTCAAGCGCAACGTCGCGATCATAAAAACGTCGACCATTGACATGCAGTGCTTCACCACAGATTTTGTAGAACGTGCCACACCAGTCATTGTTTTGCCTGCGTAACCATGCAGCAACACGAAGTGGTGTCCAGCCATATGCGAAATCACGTTCGTATGGGTGCTTCTTGCCTTCTTCGCGGTTGATTTCTTCGAGACTGAAAAAGCGCCAAGAAATGTCGAATCCGACTTGTTCTTGCACGTCGCGAATCCACACAGAAGTCTGATACGCGTAGGGGCACATGATGTCGAAAAAGAACTCGATGGATGTTGGCTGGTCGGAACTGCTCATAGGTGAAACTTACCGTTATCTGGCGGGCAGAAACCCATCGAATCAGTTACCCCCAGCTCCATACCTGTAACCTCGCTATCTATGGAGATTGCCGAAAGCACCAGGTCACGCATTCTGAATGCGGCCATTGAAATGATGGAGACTGGCGGAGAATCATCAGTGCGTCTCAGTGCAATCGCCGAAGCGTTGAGTATTAAAGAGCCGTCGATTTACCACCACTTTACGAACCGCACTGAACTGGTTAACGCTGCATATATCGAGTGGTATTGGCAATGTCTCAAAACCGATATTCCTGTTGAAGCGATGATGGTGTTGGTTGAAACGAAAGAGGACTACATCAGAGCATTTCGTAAGTCCATGGAATGGAGCTATCAACCGACGCGTCATCAGGCTCGGGCTATTCGCGTAAGCGTCTTGGGCGCTGCACAACGGAATCCTCAATTGGCGGCTGCTGTTAACGACATCAATAAGAAGTTTCTCGCCACGATTGCTGATTCAGTGTTGTTCGCTCAACAAAAGGGTTGGTTACGAACAGACCTAGATCCCATGGCAACTGCCTATTGGTTACACGGCCAAATCATCGGCCGCGTCGTTGCAGAGATGGACCCTGGGCATGTTGACCTGGCGCAATGGGACAAGGTCTCCTTTGAAGCCGTACTTGGGTTAGTGCTTGGCCCTGAAAAGTAACTGATTGGCCGCCGTTCCTTCTTACAGGACGCCTGAGTACTACCGTTATGTCTATGGAAAGACCAGTCAAGTTTGAGCACACCCGATTCCTCGGAGACAAGCGCACACAGTTGGTGTACGACCTTGATGAGTGGACCGAACAAGAAATCGTTGACACAATCGTTGCCGAAGGCGTGGGTTTGTGTTTTGGGCCTGACACGTTGGCAGAAGCTCGTAACCGCGGTTACACACTCGCAACTGCTGGCGCCACACGTCGCCTTCGCAAGCCTCGCGCGTAAGTTCGATTCAGATGTCAGACACGACCAACGGAACATTCCAGTCTGGGTCGTTAGTACTTAATCGTTACTTGGCGACACCGACCGGTTATGCATCATCCCTGCCGGGTGTCATCATGTGTCACGGATTTCCAAATGGGTCACTTGATGCCCGACAATCGGGAGTCACGTTTCCACAACTGATGGATCGTGTTGCAAATGATTTGGGATGGGCTGCGCTCACTTTTACATTTCGCGGATGCGGCACCAGCGAAGGTGATTTTTCAATGCAGGGGTGGGTTGATGACTTACGCGCTGCCATTGATTATCTAGAAGACGAAGTGTCGCCCGACGGCGTGTGGCTAGTCGGAGCCAATACGGGCGGTGCGCTTGCGTTGTGTGTTGCAGCCGATGACCCACGAGTGCGCGGATGTGCATTGCTTAGCGCCCGTGCCGACTTTGATGACTGGGCTAGCCAACCCCGACGTTTTTTTGAGCATGCCCGCGAAATCGGTGCCATTTGCTCGCCAGGATTTCCTACTTCATTCGATGAATGGAGTCGAGAGTTACGTCGATTCCGCCCCGT
>CALPPK020000260.1 GCA_943325435.2 Bifidobacterium breve | reverse complement strand
GCAGAAGACGAACTTGTTGGACTTGACCAAAGCCAACACGCAGAAGCGGCCTACCAATAATGAACACTTTCACCTACATAGAGAAGGCAGACTAAGACCATGAAGTTGATTACAGCAATCGTGAAGCCCTTCAAGCTTGATGACGTTAAAGAGGCTCTCAAAGCAGCAGGCGTCCAAGGCATCACAGTGTCAGAGGTCAAGGGCTTTGGCCGCCAGGGCGGACATACCGAAACCTACCGAGGTTCTGAATACCAAATTGATTTCGTACCCAAAATGCGCATTGAGTTGGTTGTAGAGGACAGCTCCCTTGAGCGCACTCTTGATGTCATTCGCGAGTCAGCCTCAACAGGCAAAATCGGGGACGGAAAGATCTGGGTCACCAACGTGGAACAGATCATCCGTATCCGTACGGGCGAACATGGAGCAGACGCCATCTAGCCCCTAGTCTGCATGCATGACAATGACGGCAGACACCCCCGCAAAAGCAACTCGTTGGACCGCTCAATGGAAAGAGCTCTACGAAGAGGTCATTGAGACCGGACTGTGCACCGGATGCGCAGGCTGTGTTGTTACATGCCCCCACGATGTAATTGGCTATGAGCATGAAGAGGGCAAGTACAAGCCGTTCCATATTGAAGAAGAACTCGGCCTCGACAACTGCATTCACGGAGAAAAAGGATGCACCACGTGCACCCGTGCATGCCCTCGGTTCCGTAAATGGGAAGAATCTGCAGACATGCACTTGTTTGGTCGCACACGCGAACCAGATGAAATGTCAGGCATCTGGCGCCAACTACTTCTTACACGAGCAGTAGATACCGAAGAACACACAAAGGGCCAAGACGGCGGATTCGTTTCAGCCATGTTGATCTGGCTTCTAAAGAATGACTACATCGATGGTGCACTCGTCAGCGGTGTTGAAGAAGACGACAAATGGAAAGCAAAACCAGCCGTTGTTACAAACCGCGAAGAAGTACTGGCGACTGCCGGTAGCCGATACACGTATTGTGCAAACCCTCTCGCATTACCTGAAGCAAAAGAAAAAGGCTTGTCACGTCTCGCTCTTGTGGGTATGGGATGTCAGACATCTTCTCCCCCAGTCATGTGGGATCGCAAGGCCGGAAAAGTTTCGAAACCATTCCTTTTCAACATTGGACTTCTGTGCTCTAAGACTTTTGACGATGCAATCTTTCCTGAACTCTTCGAGGCCAAATACGGCCTGAAAAAAGAAGACATGGTCAAGATGAACATCAAGGGCGCTTTTCAAATCTGGATGAAAGATGGTTCATTCCACGAAATCGACTTGAAAGAATGCCACGGTTGGACTCGTACTGGTTGCAAGAGTTGCCCAGACTTTGCAGCGGAACATTCAGACATCGCAACTGGCGGTATTGGCAAAGACAACGACTGGACACTCACCATCGTTCGCACTGCACTCGGTGAAGAAGTCATCAATCGCATGATTGCCGACAATGTCATCATCGCTCGTCCTGCACAAGAAGACGAAGTAGCAATGAAACTTCTTCGCACATTGTCAATCGTGAGCCGTCGTCGTTGGCCAGACTGGGCAGAAACATCTGTCAAGGTCGGAACTCCAGCGGTGAAGAAAAAAGCTGAGCCTGCTGCCGATGCAGCACCAAAGCCTGCTGAATAAACCATGACACTGCATCCACAAGCAGAACGCCTTGTTGCCCTGATGGCATCGCGTGGACAAAAAGGCTTCGCAGATCAAACACCAGAAGAAGCCCGCCTTGCACGTCCTGACTATGTCTCAGACGAACATGTGCATGAAATTCGCGATGTCAATGCGTTAGGCGTTACGTGCCGCTTGTATAAGCCACGCGCAGGAAACGACATGGGATTACTTGTCTTCTTCCACGGTGGTGGCTGGGTTGTCGGATCACTGAATTCACATGATGCTGTGTGTCGCTCACTTGCCAACCAATCCGGTCACGCAGTGCTGTCAGTCGGATACAGACTTGCGCCTGAAGATCCATTTCCTGCTGGCTTAGAAGATTGCATCCGTGCCACATTGTGGGCACACCAAAATGCAGATGAGATTGGTATCGACCCAACGCGCATTGCAGTAGGTGGTGACAGTGCTGGTGGAAATCTTGCTGCAGTTGTTGCGCAATTGCAGCCAGTGCCCCTGGTGTTTCAAGCCCTCATCTACCCGGTCACCGATTGCCGAATGGGCACTGAGTCATACGTTGAAAATGGTGCAGGTCCATTCCTGCGAAACGTCGACATGGCGGCGTTCATTGATTTCTACATTGGCGACATCACTTCACCAGAGGATCCTCGCGTGTCGCCCATCATGGCGTCGCCTGCAACACTCGCTTCGTGTCCGCCTGCTGTCATCATCACTGCGGGCCACGACCCATTGCGCGATGAAGGCGAACAATACGGCCACGCGCTTCTTGCAAACGGCGTTGAAGCAAGCATCGTTCGGTACTTCGGTATGTTCCACGGATTCTTTTCATTGTTCCCGTGGCTTGACGACGGCAAGGCCGCTGTTTCACAACTGTCAAGCGCTATTCGTGCAGCTCTTGCACCACCACGCGCTCAATAAGTCAGTCGTTTTTTGAACTACTCAATTCACGTGCTCGCGTAAATACAGCGTCAAGCATTGGCTCAGTTAGTTTCCCCGTAAAGGTGTTCTGCTGACTCGGATGAAACGAACAAATAATTGTCGTGCCGTCCGGTGCTGTGGCTTCAACACCGTGGCCAAACTTCGGCCTAGGGCGAATGCCCCATTCCTTACACACTGCTTCGTAGGCAAAGTTTCCCAAGCACACCACCACGCGAACCTTTGTTAACAATTCACGCTCACGCACCAAGTAAGTACGGCATGCATCACGTTCATCAACGGTCGGCTTGTTATCAGGTGGTGCACAGCGCACAGCTGACGACACCCATGCGTCCGTCAGGCGCAAACCATCATCACGTCCGACTGATAGTTCTAGAGTCGCAAGGCCGGCGCGATGCATAGCGCGATACAACCAATCACCGCTGCGATCACCAGTAAACATTCGTCCTGTTCGGTTCGCACCATGGGCTGCTGGAGCAAGACCCATTACCCACACGGTTGCATTCGTGTCTCCGAACCCCGGAACTCCTCTGCCCCAGTACTCCTCGTCACGAAATGACGCACGCTTATCCAGTGCTACGTCTTCGCGCCATTGCACCAGCCGCGGACAAGTACGGCACGCAGTGATGTCTGCACACACTTGATCTAAAGAATCCACGTACTTACGACTTTGATTCGTGGGCAAGAACTTTGAGTAGTTCGCCAATGCGATGGTGCTTCTCGGCTGGGTGACGTAATGGCAAGTCACGCAGAACGGAATATTCATTTCTGCGACCAACTTTGGTTACTCGCAGATACCCGGCCCCCTCAAGGTCAGCCACGATGCGGTGGGCAGCACGCTCGGTGATTCCCACCTGAACAGCGATGTCGCGAATACGAATCTGTGGCTCTGCAGCAATAGACAAAAGGACATGGGCGTGATTGGTGAGAAAAGTCCAGGAGGGTTC
>CALPPK020000259.1 GCA_943325435.2 Bifidobacterium breve | reverse complement strand
ATCATGCCGACAAGTAGGAACAACGCACCTGTAGAAAGTCCGTGGTTTACCATCTGCATCACTCCACCAGTAAGTGATTGCGATGTGACAGCGAAAATTCCGAGCAAGATAAACCCAAGGTGAGCGACGGAAGAATACGCAACTAAACGCTTGAGGTCTTTTTGCATGGTGGCAGCAATAGCGCCGTAAATGATTCCGATTGTCGCCAACGTAAGGAAGACAGGCTTGGCCCACAGCGCAGCTGATGGGAACAGATACAAACCGAAACGCAAGAAGCCATACGTACCCATTTTCAGCAACACACCAGCAAGAATGACTGAACCACCAGTAGGCGCCTGGGTGTGTGCATCGGGCAACCATGTATGCAATGGGAAGACAGGAACCTTCACAGCGAAAGCGATTGCAAACGAGACAAATAGCCAACGCGCAGTGTTGGTAGAGAAGCTTGCACGTTCGGCAATAGTGACCACATCAAAGGTGAGGTATCCAATGTCGTGTCGTGCCAACAACGCTGTGGCGATGATGCCCACCAACATAAACGCTGAACCGAGCATGGTGTACAAGAAGAACTTGGTCGCTGCATAGATGCGCTTGTCGTATCCCCAACCACCAATCAGGAAGTACATCGGTACAAGAACAATTTCAAAGAAGATGAAGAACAAGAAGAGGTCGAGGCTGAGGAAACTGCCCATGACTCCGGCTTCCAACACCAACAACCACGCCAAGTACCGCTTCTGGTCGTGATGTGGGTCAATACCGACGATGACAAGTGGGAAGAGAATTCCCGTGAGAACTACTAAGAAAAGCGAAATGCCATCTACACCGAGGTGCCATGAAATGCCCCACGAAGAAATCCATTCGTGTTGAGACTGAAACTGAAATCCGCCATCATGAGTTTTGAATGAGGCCAGCAGCCAAATAGACATACCAGCGACACCAACACTGAACAACGTTGCAATCAACTTCACATATTCAGGTCGACGATTACTCGTGAGTGCAACAAGAACCGCGCCCACAATCGGAAGGATGATGAGAGCTGAGAGGATAGGACACGAAACATGATGTGCTGCACCAGCAGACGATGCAACAAGAGAAACGAACGACATTAGAGAACCCCTCTCACGAGGAACCATGCAAGGACCGCAACTGCACCAAAGGCAACGATTGCGGCATACGAACGAATCAGACCCGTTTGCAACTTGCTGAGTACGCCCGAAATACGGCGAACCTCAATTCCGGCTCCATTAACAACTCCGTCTACAACTACTGCATCAAAGGATGCAACAGCATCAAATGATTTGTAGCCAGGGCCACCAATAAGTGAAGACACGGTGGAGTCGTAACGCCAAGCGTCGGCAAGGATGGCGGGCTCAATCACTTTGAACTTACCCTTGGCGTAGACCGCGATAGATGCTGCAATTCCAGAGATGGCAATTGCTATTGCAAGGGCAAGCAACAACCACTTGTTCTCGTAAGCCCATGTTCCAGAGATGTTTCTCTCGGAGTGATGCACTACTGGCTCTAACCAATGCTCTAAAAACTTGGTGCCTTTTGTAAACGGCAATTGCATCGCACCACCGACAATGGACAATCCGGCCAACACCACCAATGGGGTCACCATTGTCCACGGACTTTCATGTGGGGTGTGATCGCCATGTGCGCCATTGTCTTCGGCATGGTCATGCCAACGAGCTTCACCAAAGAAAACCATGATGACTTGACGTGTCATGTAATACGCGGTGAGCAAAGCAGTAACAACGCCGATGAACCACAACAAACGGTTGTTGGCAAACGCGTACAACAAGATTTCATCCTTCGACCAAAAACCAGCAAAAGGAGGAACGCCCGCAATTGCTAACCAGCCAATGATGAAAGTAAAGCCTGTTATTGGCATGACTTTGCGCAATGCACCCATGCGACGCATGTCCTGCTCGTGATGCATGCCATGGATGACAGAACCAGAACCAAGGAAGAGCAATGCCTTGAAGAACGCATGGGTCACCATATGGAAAATGGCTGCTACATAAGCGCCAGAACCGATAGCTAAGAACATGAAACCAAGTTGCGAGACGGTGGAATACGCCAACACTTTCTTAATGTCTGTTTGAGCAACGGCGATTGTCGCCGCAAAGAGCGCAGTGATCGCACCTACGGTGGCAATGACATCGCCCGCCCACGGGTACGAGGCATGAAGCACTGGCGCCATACGCGTGAGAAGAAAAACACCGGAGGTCACCATGGTGGCCGCGTGGATGAGAGCAGAAACTGGTGTTGGGCCCTCCATCGCGTCGGGCAACCACAAATACAACGGCAACTGTGCGCTCTTGCCGCAAGCACCAACAAACAACATGAGGGCAATGCCAGTAGCAGTCACCGCAGCTAAGCCGCCATTTTCGGCTGCGTGGTTAATTCCTTCATACGACAATGTTCCGACAGCAGAGAATGCAAGGAACATCGCCACCATCATTCCCCAGTCACCAACACGGTTGGTAACGAATGCCTTTTTACCGGCAGTGGCAGCGGAGTCGCGAGTGTGCCAGAAAGAAATGAGGAAGTACGAACATGCACCTACTCCTTCCCATCCGAGGAATGTCACCAACAAGTTTTCGCCGAGCACCAGCATCAACATTGAGAAAACGAACAGGTTGAGATACATGAAGAACTTTGGAAACTTTGGATCTCCGTGCATGTAGCCAATGGCATATAGATGAATCATGGAGCCAATACCTGTAATGAAAAGCGCCATGGTGATGCTGAGAGGGTCAGCAAGTAACGCAAGATCTACGTGCAGTGAGCCCACGGGCAACCACGAGAACAGAGTGACTACGTGATGACGTTCTTCTGCAGTTCGTGACAACAGATCGAAATAGATGCCTGCCACAACAACAAAAGAAGACGCGGTCATGACGGTGGCAAGGATGCCTGCACCTGGTTCACCGAGTTTTCTGCCAAACAAGACAATCAATAAAAAGCCAGCAAGCGGAAGCGCTGGAACAAGCCAAATGAGATCCAACATGATGGTCTAGCCCTTCAATCCTGAGAGATCATCTGCGGTTGCATCTGTGCGGCGACGCATGATGGAAACAATGATGCCAAGGCCTACAACGACTTCGGCTGCAGCTACCACCATCACGAAGAAAACAGCTACCTGACCATTGATATTCGACAATTGTGTGGCAAGAGCAACGAACGAGAGGTTCACAGCGTTCAGCATCAGTTCAATGCACATGAACATAACTAGTGGGTTACGTCGTACAAGTACTCCGACAGTTCCGATACCGAAAAGAACTGCAGACAAGATGAGGTACCAAGAAGTTGTGGGTTCGACAGCAGACAACATTGCGATCACTTCCCGGTTCCTAGTGATTTCATTCTGCGAGCCATTACAACCGTGCCGACCACTGCTACCAAAAGAAGTACGGAGGTGATTTCGAAAGCAAATACGTTGGTGCTGAAGATCGAACGAGCCAACGCACGGATGTTTGCATCGGGAGATTCAAGAGTTGCGCTTTCCAAGGCGCCACCTGCGGATGCGAAATTCT
>CALPPK020000258.1 GCA_943325435.2 Bifidobacterium breve | reverse complement strand
TTCTGGGAAAACCACAACCCAACACAAGGCATGCGCCAAGGTAATGACATGGGCACGCAATATCGCAGTGCAATTTATTATGCGAATGATGAACAGCGCATTGCGGCTGAAGAATCGCGTGACGCGTATCAAGAATTGCTAACTGCTGCTGGCTTTGGTGAGATCACAACAGAGATTGCTCCGTTGACCCACTATTACTTTGCAGAGCCCTATCACCAGCAGTATCTCGGGAAGAACCCGAATGGTTACTGCGGTATTGGTGGCACTGGCGTTAGTTGTTCAATCGGGATTCTTTAATCCACAAATTGCACAGCGCCAGCTTCAATCATTTGTTGCTCTGTTGGCTTCTTATATAGAACGACCATGACAATTCCAGCGAAGAGATAAATCGCGCCCATCACTCGCCATGCATTGAGGTATGGCAAAAGATCTGATGATGACGGCTGGCGCGGTGGGTTACTTGAGTACCCAGCCACAAGTCTGTTGATTGCTGGTGCAGTGAGAGACAGCGCTAATGCAGCACCGAGTGCTGAACCAATTTGGCGTCCTGTGGTGTTGAGCGCTGAACCCATTGCAAACTTTCCAGGTGGCAAGAATGCAGTCGCACTACTTGAAAGCACTGACATGCTGCAACCGACACCTGAACCACAAATAATCATCAGTGGTAAGTAGACCGTGAGGAACTGTGGAGTTGGCCCGAGGAACAGACTGAAACCAATAGTGCCAGTGGTGAGTAGAACTGAACCAAGGAATAGAACTCGTCCGTGTCCCCACTTGCCAGCGAGACGACCCATGGGCGCAGCAAGAATTGCAGCAGTTAACGGGCCGGCTGCAGTTGCAAGACCGGATCTTGTTGGGCTGTATTGCCACACCACTTGTAGCCACTGAATTTGCAGCATCCACATGCCAAGGAAGCCAATGGAGAAAAAGAAGCCTGACAAGTTTGCTGCAACAACGAACGGCATCTTGAATAGCGATAGATCAAGAAGTGGATCATCGACTGTGCTGCAACGCTTGACGAAGAACCCGAGAAGAATGCAACCGAGTGCCATTGCAGCAATTGTGCGCTGGTCGATGTAACCCCAGTCACCGCTTTGTACAACAGCAAGAGTTACTAGTGCGACACCTGGCAAACCGAGAGTGGTGCCCACAAGGTCGACATGCTTCGTGGCGTTTGGGTCCTTGCTCTCATGAAGAATTTTGCCACCCAAGTACAGAGTGATGGCGCAAAAAGGAACGTTGATGAAAAAGAGTGAACGCCAATCCAGCCAGTCAACGAGCACACCACCAATGCATGGTCCTAGTGCTGCAGCTAATCCGCCAACAGCACCCCAAATACCAATTGCGACTGTGCGCTTTTCAACAGGGAATTCCGGAAGTACTAGTGCGAGTGATGCTGGTGTCAGCATTGCTCCGCCAACTGCTTGTACGAGGCGAGCAAGAACAAGTAATAACGAAGTGGGTGCGAGACCACACAAGATAGAGCCGATACTGAAAAGCGCGAGGCCGCGGAGGAACGAACGCTTGCGACCATTGACATCAGCGAAACGACCAGCAGTTAACAATCCTGCGGCATACGCAATGTTGTATCCAGAGAAGACCCACGTAAGAAGTGTTGGGTGTCCGAGGTCGTCTTCAATCGCCCGGCGAGCAACTACAACAATGCTGGTGTCGAGTGAAACCAAGAAAGTTGCGATTGCCGTGATACTGAGTACTTGGTATGCGCGCGACATACGCGGCTGCTTAATGGTGTCCATGTGATTCCCCTAACGAACATATGAACTCTAGGTGAACGAGGCGAAATGAAGTGGGTTGGGCTGTTAGTTCCAGCCGTCACGGCGAATGGCGTCACCATCGGCATCAGTAGCGCGTCCGCGCCAATTCACAGCGCCAGGAGTAGCGGATAGTCGAGCAATGAGGCCCTGCATTGGGGTGCCTTCGACAGTGATGACTGCTTCACGTGCGATGTAGTGCGGGTCCTTTTCAATGTCTTCCATGGAAAGAATTGGGCCGGCTGCTGCTTCGATCTCTTGAAAGATTGCAAGTGCTTCTACTTGAGTGCGTTGTGCGAACCATTCTTCCATTGCTGCTTCAATGATTTCACGGTTAGCAATTCGTCCAGCGAATGTTGTGAAGCGATCATCACCGTCGAAACCGAGAAGGTGTACGACGCGTGCGGCAATGGAATCACTTGATGTTGAGATGCCAACAAACAATCCGTCGGAACAGCGGTAGACGCCACGTGGAACTGTGTAGGGAAGTAATGAACCCATGCGTGGTTGTAGTTCGCCGCGCGTTAGCCACACAGTCATGAGTGGCCCGAGTATTTGGAACAAACTTTCAAGCAGTGACACGTCAACAACTTGGCCTTGTTCAGACCACAGTGCAACCATGGTGGCGAATGCTGCAACGAGACCAGTGACTTCATCAGTCAAAGCAAATGGCGGCAACATTGGGTCGCCACCGGGAACACCAGTGATTGATGCAAGCCCTGACATTGCTTCGGCTATTGATGCAAAACCTGGACGGTTTGCATATGGACCATCTTGTCCGAAACCGCTAACGCGAGTGATGATCAATTTTGCATTACGTGCGTGAAGAACGTCTGGTGCAAAGCCAAGTTTTTCCAAAACGCCAGGCCGAAAGTTTTCAACGAGTACATCTGCGTCATCAATGAGACGCAAGAACAAATCACGATCTACTTCGTCCTTAAGGTTCAGCGCGATGGTGCGCTTGTTGCGGTTCACTAATCGCCACCACAAACCTTCGCCGTCTACAGGGTCGCGCCATCCCATATTGCGCAAACTGTCTCCGCCATCTGGGCGTTCAATCTTGATGACATCTGCACCAAAGTCTGCAAGGTAACGCGCACAGTTAGGCCCAGCGAGAACAGTTGAAAGATCAAGAACACGCAATCCCGCCAATGCGGAGGTGCTGTTTAACGGAGCGGAAGAATCAGGCATCGGTCTTCGAGCGTACCCATTGCGTAGCTCTCGTAGTCAATACCGAAATCTTCATACAAGTGACGGCAACGCTCGCTCCATGCCAATGCTTCAGGCGATGACACGCGATGGACGACTTGCATGACTCCGCCCTCGTATGCGCGGTACTCGGCCCACGAGCCTGGGAAATCTTTTACGCATCCGATTTCAATGGTTGGAATTCCAGAACGTGGCATGCGGCGAACGCGATGACGATGCGTGTGGCCAGCTGTGTAGGCGAGCACACAAGCATGGCGAACAGCGAGAGCATCAAGCGCTTCACTGCTGTCTGGGTGAAGACCAAAGTAATCGTCGCTTCGGTTTCCCTCTGTCCACTGTTGATGGTGGCCCATGATGATGACGGGGGTTGTCGATGCTGACAACTGATCATTAAGCCATTCAAATTGCGGCGGGTCGATGCGCCCAGTGGTCTGCATCGGAATCGTTGTGTCGATGAGTGCGATGGTGATGCCTGGCAACTCAATCCACTGATCACCTACGAATTCATTTTGATCGCGATATCGGTCGTGATTTCCGCGAGCAACAAAGAGTTTGTCGGCGAATGCACCTTCATA
>CALPPK020000257.1 GCA_943325435.2 Bifidobacterium breve | reverse complement strand
TTGCTCAACTGTGTGAAGGAAGTCGTCAACGTCAAATCGTTCCTTCAACACAATGGTGTGGTTGCGAGCAAGGGCAGCGCCGAGAACTCCGGCGCCAAACGCGTGATACAGGGGAGTGGAAATCAATGCGACGCCCTCGTCTGGCATCCCGACATAACTGCCCCAGGTGGAAACTCCCTTCGCCCAAGATGACACAGGAGCGCCTGAATCAGGTCGTGTGACACCCTTGGAGGCGCCTGTTGTGCCGCCCGTATAAATGAGAGCCGACCCAGAGATGGTGTTCGTGTGGTCAATGTCGGGCTGAGCATCTCTCCAGGCGTCGTATTGAGGCCCAATGACGATGATGTGCTCTGGGGCAATCCCGACTCGAACTGCTGCGTCAATGCCGATTGCTGCATGCTCCGGGTCGACAATGAGGGCGGTGGCTCCACTGTTGATCAGCAGGTATTCAAGTTCAGGCGCGGTGAGATGCCAATTCAGCGGCACATAGCGGGTCCCCGCGATTGTGTTGCCGAGAAATAGTTCAGTCCACTCAATGCGGTTGTGAGACAACAAAGCCCAACGGTCTCCAGTGGCCAGGCCCCACTGAGTCAGAGCATGGGCGATCTTGCGAGCATTCGTTTCCAGTTGCGACCAAGTGAGCGTTTGGTCTTCACAGATGACAGCGACGCCATCTGGTATCTCATTTGTCGACTGGAGAATATTGGTCACGGCGTCACTCTAGAACAGGTTTTGGGTGCGATTGTCCTGCACAAAAACGCCTACGGTGGAAAGCATGAAAGTTGCTTTAACCATCGTGGATCACCTCCGTCGTGCCGAGCAGGTGTACGGAGACCGGATAGCCGTTGTCGACGAACCAGATCAACCAGCCAGTTCCTGGGGCACATTGACGTATGCAGAGATGGCTCGTCGGGCTCGTGCTCAAGCAGCCGCTCTCGACGCTCTTGGTGTGCCGCAGGGTGCGCGTGTGGCGATAGTTAGCCAGAACTCTGCTCGACTGCTCACGGCATTTTTTGGTGTCAGCGGATATGGACGAGTGTTGGTTCCCATCAACTTTCGTCTTGTAGCTGAGGAAGTTGAATACATTATTGAACACTGCGGTGCAGAGGTTCTTCTCGTTGATCCCGAACTAGAAGATGCACTCGCGTCGGTGACGGCGAAACACAAGTTTGTTATTGGCGCAGAATCAGATGCCGTCTTGTACAAGTACGGCACTGAGCCTGTTGCCTGGATTCCCGATGAAGATGCAACTGCAACTATTAACTACACCAGTGGAACAACTGCGCGACCAAAGGGCGTGCAACTGACGCACCGCAACTTATGGATTAACGCTGCAACATTTGGATGGCAGTTGGGAATTGATGATCGAGATGTGTACTTGCATACGCTTCCTCAATTTCATGCCAACGGTTGGGGAATTGTTTTTTCTGTTACAGCCATGGGCGGTCAGCACATCATCTTGCGAAAGGTTGACGGAGCTGAGGTATTGCGGCGGATAGAGCAGTTCGGAGTCACCTTGTTATGTGGTGCCCCTGCTGTAGCAAACATGGTCCTTGACGCTGCTGCATCCTCTGGTCTTTCGACTTCAAGAGATCAGGTGAGAATGGTGGTTGCCGGTGCACCACCACCAACTAAGACCATTGAGAAAATAGAAACAGAACTCGGTTGGGAGTTCATTCAAATTTACGGACTAACGGAAACCTCGCCGCTACTCACCATGAATCGCACACGGGCGGAATGGGACCATTTATCGCCAGCAGATCGGGCAGCAAAGCTCGGGGCTGCCGGTGCTCCGTCGTTAGGTGTTGAAATGAAAGTCGATGCGGAAGGCGAAGTCCTTGCACGCGGCAATGTGGTGATGTCTGGCTATTGGCAGCAACCGGAAGAAACCTCGAAGGCCATTGTTGACGGATGGTTCCATACCGGTGATGGCGGTTCAGAAGGCGAGAATCACTACATCACAATTGCCGATCGCAAGAAAGATGTGATTATTTCAGGCGGCGAGAATGTGTCGTCCATCGAAGTTGAAGATGCAGTGTTGTCCCATGCCGATGTAGCTGAAGTTGCTGTTATCGGTGTTCCGGATGAGAAGTGGGGTGAGTTAGTACTTGCACTAGTAGTAAAGACTCCCGGTTCTGCTCTCACCGAAGACGAACTGATTTCGTATGTGAAAACAAAGTTGGCTGGCTACAAGTGCCCGAAGCGAATTGAGTTCAGAAATGAACTCGCCCGCACTACAACTGGCAAACTTCAAAAGTTCAAGTTGCGCGCACCGTATTGGGAGGGGCGCGACAAACAAGTCAATTAAGCAGTATCTAACACTTCTAGCGGCCGCTAGGCCGGTCTAGAGCGTTGGGAACTGAATCCGCAGATCTCGCTTCAAGGCTTTGCCTGACGCATTTCGAGGGATGACATCAATAAAGCGAATACCACCCGGCATTTTGAATCGCGCCAATTTCCCATCGCAGTGCGCAATGATGTCAGATTCAGTGATGGCCGGATCCTTCTTCACAACAACGGCAAGGCCAGTTTCGCCCCATTTGTCTGACGGAACCCCGATGACGGCGACATCTGCAACTCCAGGATGGCCGAGAATTACGTTCTCAACCTCGGCGGGGTACACATTTTCTCCACCGGAAATAATCATGTCTTTGAGTCGGTCTTGAATCCAGACGAATCCTTCATCGTCGGTAAGGGCGATGTCTCCGGTGTACAGCCAGCCGTCCTTAATTGACTCTGCGGTTGCATCTGGTCTGTTCCAGTAACCCGTCATGATGTGATCACCGCGCACAAGCAATTCGCCTGCTTCTTCAGGCAAGCATGTTGTGCCATCCGGGTTAACAATTTTCACATCAGTATGGAAAAAGGCTTTACCTGTTGAGCCAGCCTTGCGGATGGCGTCTTCTGGTGTGGTGGTACATGCAGGCCCACATGTTTCTGTCAGTCCGTAGACCTGATGGATATCAATTCCCATTGTCTGGTACGCCTCGATGAGCGCCTTTGGCACTGGTGCTGCACCACTGAGGAACCAACGCAGCGTTGAATGATCATGAATCGATGGGTCGTACACCATTCGACAAGCACCCAACATGGCGGGCACTAGTAGTGCGTTATTGATTCGTTCTTCTTTCACCAAGGTCCAGATGGCAGTCGGATCAAAAGCGCGCATGAGAATGTGTGCGAGTCCGCGATAAGCAGTCACGATGGCTGGTGTTAACGCGCCAACATGAAACAGTGGCATCGGGTTCAGATATCGATCGCCGATACAGAAATCGCTAGACGCATTCAATGTAACTAGAGCAGCCATTTGTGTGTTGTGCGTATGCATCACACCCTTTGGAAGACCTGTAGTGCCTGACGTGTACATGATGTAGAGCAGGTCGTCATTCCATGCAGTGATCTCGGGTTCGGTAGATGGCTGTGAGTTCACAACTGAATCAAATGATTTTGCAAACGAAGGCAAAGAATCCTCGCTGCCAACACGCACCCAATGAGCTACGTCGGTGCGATTTCCACGTGACTGAAGTTCGGAAATAGATGCGTCAAATTCAGAACCAG
>CALPPK020000256.1 GCA_943325435.2 Bifidobacterium breve | reverse complement strand
GATTCCGTGTCCAAAGGCCGTTCGGACCTCGAAAATCAGGAATTCCCGAATCGGTGGAGATTCCGGCCCCGGTAAACACCACAATTCGTTCCGCATCTTTCAGCCATTGCGAAACCTGTTCGAGTTCCGCCAAAGAAATTTGTTCGTCTTTCACTGTCCTTATTCTGCCTGATGCGCACACATAGAGAAGTACCAACACGAATCCGAGGAATCATGAAACCATCCACACTGCAGACGAACGGCCAGCTTGAGGTACGCCCATGGCACGACCCCATTATCGAGGCGAGCGGATTTTCAATCGGCGACCCATATGTCGAGATGTTTTGGCTGCCCGTACTCGGACCAACAGCCACCTGGCTTTTACGCCGTCTCGCGACTGGTCTTGAACATGAACCAAAGGGCTACGTCATTGACATGAACGAACTTGCGCGTTGCATAGGAGTGGCGTGCACCGAAGGACGCCATAATCCATTTACGCGGGCCATGCAACGTTGCATCATGTTTGGAGTTAGTCACCAAGTTCCCTCTGCACTCAATAATGCAATTGCGGTCCGAACTGTCTTGCCGTCTATTTCACAACGTCACCTCATTCGGCTTCCAGAACAACTTCAAAACCTCCATCATGATTGGTCTGTTATCACGGCATAGAGTTACGGATATGCCAACTTTCGCGAGACTTCGAATTGGTGTGGTCTTTATTTCACTTGTTGCCATTTTGTGCGTACCGAGCACAGCGCACGCAACTCGCAAAACCAGCAATGTGGTCATTGTTGGCGACTCAGTAACCAATGTCCTTCGATGGGCACCCGAATCAATGAAACCTCTCTGGAGCAGCCAATACAACGCAATTCTTGAGACATGGGGTTGTCAACAACTCATTGATAAGGGGTGTAGCCAATCATCAGACCTCAGTTCATTACAAAGGATCATTAATCACCGCCGTGACAATATTGATGTGTACGTCGTTGCAACGGGTTACAACGATACGGGTCCTGCCTACTTAGCAAAAGCCATCGATGCAATCAATAGAGAAGTAAAGAAACAGGGTGCTTCGCTTATCTGGCTCTCATACCAAGAGAACGCGAACGTGAAGATAAAAAGTCGTTCCTTCAATGCGGTCCTTCGCACCAAACAAAGCAAAAACAAAATGGAAATTCTTGACTGGGCAGATATCTCTCGCAGGAAGAAAAAATGGTTCTCTGGAGATTCAGTGCATTTGAACCCGATTGGTGGATTGCAGTTGGCTCGCCACATAAAGAAGGCACTCGATGCCCATTATGGTTACGGCGCTTCAAGCACAACTTCAACCACAACAACATTTGTTATCCCCGCTACAACTACAGATCCAACTACACCCACCACAGTTGTTGGGTAATAGATTGAGTGCGTGAAACTACGCATCTTTACCGAACCACAACAAGGCGCTAGCTACGCCCAACTTCTCGCAGTCGCGCAACGTGCTGAACGCCTCGGCTTTGATGCATTCTTTCGAAGTGACCACTACCAGGTGATGGGTGATCACTTTTCAGGCTTGCCGGGCCCTTCTGATGCGTGGATCACACTGGCTGGTATCGCACGCGAGACATCCACTATTCGTCTCGGAACACTGGTGAACTCCGCAACGTTTCGTAATCCGGGCGTACTCGCAATCAGTGTTGCCAATGTCGACGACATGTCGAATGGGCGCGTTGAGCTTGGTCTTGGAGCAGGTTGGTATGGGGTTGAACATTCGTCATACGGCATTCCCTTTGCGCCACTTGGCGAACGCTTCGATGTGTTGACCGAGCAGCTTGCAGTCATTACTGGACTATGGAACACCCCCAATGGTGAGCAATTCAATTACTCAGGCAAGCACTACACAATCGAAAATTCGCCTGCCCTGCCAAAGCCAGTGCAGTCTCCCCCACCCATCATCGTTGGTGGCGGTGGGCCAAAGCGCACTCCCATGTTGGCCGCGCGCTACGCAGCAGAATTCAACATTCCATTTTCTGGCATCGAACGATTCTCAGAACAGTGCGAACGAGTTCGCGCTGCATGTACTTCTATCGGGCGTGACCCACAAAGCTTGGCGTATTCGTCAGCTCTGGTTGCATGCATCGGCAAGAACGACGCAGACATTGCTCGCCGCGCAGCGGCGATTGGTCGCGAGGTAGAAGAACTTCGTCTGAACGGCCTGTGCGGAACACCTGGCGAAGCAATTGAACGTCTACAACAGTGGACTGCTGCTGGCGCACTACGTATGTACCTACAGTTTCTAGACCTCAGTGACCTCGAGCACTTAGATCTTGTGGCTGAACAGGTAATGCCCTTCGTATAAACAGTTACGAAAAGAGCGCTTCGGGAATCATTCCACGGTGTGCTGTAAGCAATTCATCGACTAACGCCCAAATTTGGTCTAAGTCAAGTTCCGCCGCAGTGTGCGGATCAAACATTGCTGCGTGATACACATGCTCACGCTTTCCAGTTAGTGCCGCCTCTACCGTAAGCGACTGAACATTGATGTTGGTTTGCATCAGCGCTGCAAGATGCGGTGGCAATGCTCCGATGGGCGTCGGTGTAATTCCGGATGAGTCAACAACACATGGAACTTCAACACAGCAATCGTCAGGAAGGTTGTTGATGATTCCCCGATTGGGCACATTGCCGTATACGACACGCGATTGACCAGTTTCCATGCTGTGAATAATGCCGCTGCCGTATTCCATACTTTGCACAACACGCACACGTGCTTCCGGGTTTTCTAACCTCGTACGCAAAGTTTCCCAACCTTCAATTTGGCGCTCACATCGACGTGGGTATTCGTCAAGAGGAATGCCGAACTTGTCCAATAGATCAGATCGCCCGCTTTTAATGAACCACGGCACGTATTCACTGAAGTGTTCACTCGATTCGGTAACGAAGTATCCAAGTCGCTTAAACATTTCATATCGCACTGCATCTGATAACCCGTCAAACCCGCCATCGCTGCGCTCTACATCGCCACGCGTTGGCATGGGAAAGACAGAAGCCCGCTCTGCGATACGCGGATATAGATCAACCAGTTCAGCACCTTGTCGCTGCTCAAAATTCAAGTAAAAGGCCATGTGGTTGATTCCGGCACACCGATACTCAATCGACTCGGCATCTATGCCTAAATCTTCAGCCAACTGATGCGCGGTGTGTTGGACGCTGTGGCATAAGCCAATTGTTTTGATGGTCGATGAACGAGAAATGGCCCAACACAACATGCTCATCGGATTCACGTAATTCAGCAAAAGAGCATCAGGACATAGTTCTTCCATGTCTCGGCAAATATCGAGAATCACGGGAATGGTGCGAAGACCACGCATGATTCCGCCAATGCCCAATGTGTCAGCAATTGTCTGTTCCAAACCGAACTTCTTTGGAATTTCAAAATCGATCACCGTCGAGGGCTTATACCCGCCGACTTGAAACATTGTGATGACATAGTTTGCACCGGCCAATGCGGCCCGTCGATCAGTAGTTGCTTCAACCGTGGCTCCCACACCAAGAGTTTCAATAATCTTGTGCCCGACAATCTCAGAAGTGCGCAGTCGTTCTTCGTTTATGTCGT
>CALPPK020000255.1 GCA_943325435.2 Bifidobacterium breve | reverse complement strand
TGCCACGATGAGCCCTGAGGCCACCGCAATTTTCGTAAAACGAGACTTGATCTTCATTGTTCTATTTTCCTTTTTGTGGGTGTACTCCAGAGTTGTTCTGGCGTGACTCCACTTTCACGGGGCTAGGTAAGAAGTAAACATGAGCAAGGTAAGAGGAAGGCAAGAATTGGGCCAAGGTACGGCAAACCGTTGCAATTCATGGGTACCGTGTCTTTATGGATAGCCGCAACGTACTAATTGCCGAGGATGATTCCTCGGTTCGTAAGGCCGTTCAGCGGGTCCTTGAACTTGAGAATTACGTAGTCACAGCAGTGAATGACGGGAAAGCTGCTCTTGAGGCCCTCGCTAATTCACGCTTTGACCTTGCAGTGCTTGACGTGATGATGCCGTTTGCTGATGGCCTTACTGTGTGTCGTGAAGCGCGGCATCGCGGCATCGATATTCCAATCTTGCTGCTCACTGCCCGCGTAGAGGTTGGTGACCGCGTGGCCGGCCTAGATGCTGGCGCTGATGATTACTTGGTGAAGCCGTTTGTTATTGATGAACTTCTTGCACGGTGCCGTGCGCTACTTCGACGCTCACAGCCAACCGGAGCAAGTACGCAACTACGTGTCGGTGATCTCACACTTAATTCACTCACGCGAGAAGTACACCGTGGTGACAGAGCAATCGAGTTAACAAAAACAGAGTTTGATCTTTTGGAGTTGCTCATGCAACAACCAGGAATTGTTGTATCGCGTGAAACCATCTATGAAGCAATCTGGGGTTACAACTTCGAAACGAATTCAAAATCACTTGATGTATATATCGGTTATCTTCGTCGTAAGACAGAAGAGAACAACGAATCACGTGTTGTGTTCACGGTGCGTGGTGTTGGGTACACGGTAAAACAGTCATGAACTTACGCACACGCTTCGTAATCGTCTCGGCAACTCTGATGTTTGTTCTCGCTACTGGTATGAGCGTTGGCGCATATCGCATTGCATCACAACAATTACAGAAACAGGTTGATACTTCACTTGATCAACGTGCTTCACGAATACTTCAAATCATGGACCGTCCCAATTTCAATTGGAACGATTCATTTGGTCCTGGCCCCGTAAACCAAGCGATTATGCAAACTGAAGTTGATGCAATAACCCAGATAGTTCTTCCTGATGGTCAAGTACTCGGTCGCCGTGAATACCCTCGTTTACCAATTGAAAAAGGTGACCGCTCTCTGTCGGTCGACGGCAAACGAATTCATCGCTCGTCCACCATTATTGATCGCCATGAGTTCAAAACACTGACAGTGCTTGCAAATGATGGCTCGCTTATTCAAGTTGCCAAAGACACGCAAATCATTTTGAACGCCCAAAACGGTATGCGCACATGGTTTCCCATCTATGCAGCAATCGCGGTTGTTATCTCAGCGTTGTTTGGATGGCTCTTTGCTCGACGCATCAGTAGACCCATTGAAGACTTGGCGCTTACTGCTGAATCAATCGCTGCTACCCAAGACCTAGATCGCACCATCATCGTGTCGGGCAGTGATGAAGTGGCGCAATTAGCTACCAGTTTCAACACCATGCTCGAGGCACTGCGCGGAAGTGTTGCTCGCCAGCGACAGCTAGTGCAAGATGCAAGTCACGAACTTCGCACTCCATTAACCAGCCTTCGCGCAAACACCGAATTACTAGAACGTGGCCAATTGTCAGATTCAGATCGCACTTCAATCCTTGCGGACATGCGTGCAGAGGTTGACGAACTTGCAGACCTCAGCGCGGAGTTAAGCGCATTGGCAATTGATAACCGCACCACAGAAGAGCCAGTATCTATTGACCTTTCAGATGTTGCTCATGAAATCGCCGTTCGTGCTTCCCGTCGATCAGGATCACCAGTCACAGTTCACACAAGTCCTGGCACCACAGTAAATGCACGTCCAAATCAATTGGAGCGCGCTCTCAGCAACTTGGTCGATAACGCAATTAAATTCACTAACGATGGTTCCGAGATCGAAATTCACGTCGGTTCATTCCGTGTTGAAGTTCGTGACAAGGGCATCGGCATCGCAGATGATGACAAGCCTCTGGTGTTCGATCGTTTCTACAGGGCTACTGCAACGCGTTCAATGCCTGGTTCCGGACTCGGGCTCTCGATTGTTTCCCAATTTGCAATCGATCACAATGCCAGTGCCTATGTTCTAGACAATGCAGGCGGCGGGGCAATCGTCGGATTGCAATTCCCTATTCCGTCGGTTTAGCAACTCTTCGAAACCCGCGACGATTTTCCTGACGTTCGCGCTCGGTTTGTTCCTCTTCAACATTGAGTTCTTCAGCCACCAAGCGACGCATTGATTCAAGACGTACAGCTGGCAGAGTTCCGGCCGCTATCGCTGCAGTCACAGCACAGCCTGGCTCATCGAGGTGTTTACAGTCACGAAATCTGCACGAGCCAGCCAAACCAAACACGTCAGGAAATGCACGTTCAATTCCGTCACTGCTTGTCCATAAAGTAACTGCCCGTAATCCGGGTGTGTCAAGCAACCACGCATCACCTGGCAGTGCTATCAGTTCAGCCGCAACCGTGGTGTGTCGTCCGCGTTGATCATCTTCACGTACTTCCGCTGTTCGTTGTATTTCATAGCCAACAAGTGCGTTAACCAAGGTTGACTTACCAACTCCACTGGCACCGATAAAGACAATCGTGGTGTGTGGGCGCGCATATGCCCGAATTTTTTCTAAGCCTTGACCAGTTACCGAACTCACCAATGCAATATCTACGTCGAAAGTGATTTCCGCAAAAACTGCTCGCGCGGCTTCAGCTGCCTCTGGGCTAATGGTGTCAGTTTTTGTCAAAACAAGAACAGGGGTTGCACCACTGTCAAACGCAAGCACCAACTCACGCTCAAGTCGACGCTGATTCGGCGGAGAGTTAACAGAGTGAACTAAAAACACGGTGTCAATGTTTGACGCAACTATTTGACGCATGCCTCGCGCGCCCTCAAACGAGTTACGTCGTGTTAGTGCACTGCGACGAGGGTGCACCATATCTATACGTTCAAAATCAGGCGAGACTGACACCATGTCGCCAACGGCGACTTCAACGCCAATGTTGCGCACTCGAATACTTTCGGAAGAATCCAACAACACCGTGCTCCACCCGCGATCTAGTCGAGTGATGCGCCCAGACAGCACCTGATCTTCAGGTGCAGTTGGCGGTGTGACATGTGTTTCCATCTACCGAAACGGTACCGCCATGTAGCCATCGCAGTGTTCTGTTTCGTAGCCTGAGAACATCCCCTTTCCCCCGAATTGGACCCCATGCTCTCTTCACTTGCCCGTTTCTCTGTACGCCATAAGCGCATCGTTGTTTTTGCAATTTGGATTCCATTAGCAATCGCCATGGTTTTCGCTAGTTCCGCAATCGGCCCGGATTTTCGTACGGAGATGGCTATGCCACAAAGTGAAGCTCGCCAAGCCGAACAATTACTTGCACAGGTCAACCCCAACCAGGGTGGAGTTTCTTCACAGTTGGTATTTCAAGTTTCGGCAACAATCGACGACGCCGAGGCAAAGAAAGCAATCTCTGATGCA
>CALPPK020000254.1 GCA_943325435.2 Bifidobacterium breve | reverse complement strand
GTGAAGCTGCCATGAAGAAGGGCAAGCCCGGACATGACGAGTTCTGCCGTTTCCTTGCTCCGTATGGCCGCTTTTCTAGTTATCGCAACCCAGATGGCTCAAAGGTTGCATTCGACCATTGTCCATCAGTTCAGGAATCAATTGATCAAAAGATTCAGGCAATTGGTTCCGTCGATGATGTCGTTGACACCATCGGTTTTTGGCGCGATCTGCTTGACCTTAAACATCTGATTATCTTTTTTGACTTTCCTGGTCTTACTCGCCAAGAGATGAAGGATCAGTTACACATGGTTGCCGAAGAAGTAATGCCCAAACTTGGCGAGACCATGGACCGTCGTCCACTGCCTTCTTTGTCGCCATTGGTGTAAGTCCATAGTGGCGTCATCAATCCTTTTTACAAATGCTCAACTGATTGATGGATCAACTGTCGATATATCGACGGATAATGGTCTCTTCGCTTGGATTGGAAGCCCCACACAGTCTCCGGTTCCTTGCGACAGAACAATTGACTTAAACGGCTTCATTGTTTCATCTCCATTTGTAGAGCCCCATGCACATCTTGATAAAGCCTTTCTTGCGGATCGAATCTCGAATCCAGCTGGAGACCTCATGGGAGCCATTAAGGGACTGGAGGAAGTTCGCTCGACTATCACCCACCAGGACATTGTCGAGCGAGCTACTCGCGCAGTTAAATTGATGTCTCAAAATGGAGTTACTTCCATCAGGACACACGCAGACACCACCCTGTCAGGCGGCCTTTCGTCTGTCCTTGCCCTGTTAGAAGTAAAGCAAAACTGCTCACATTTCATGAACATACAAGTGGCCATGCTTTTGGAGTGGCCACTAACAGGGACACTTGGCAAAGAACGCCAAGCTCTCGCCCGTGATGCAATTTCAGCCGGTATCGATGTCATCGGAGGCTGTCCACACCTCGACCCAGATCCCCGTGGCGCAGTCGAATTTCTCCTCTCACTCGCAATCGATGCACAACTGCCTCTCGACTTGCACGCAGATGAAAACATGCGCTCCGGCTCAACTGATTTGGAACATCTTGCAGATGTCGTGATTCGAGACAATGTGTCACACCAAATGAACGCAAGCCATTGCGTTTCATTGTCCACCAGGTCGGAAAACGACATCGACCGAATTGCCGCAAAGGTAGCAACAGCCGGAATCACCGTCACCGCGTTGCCACAGACAAATCTGTTTCTTCAAGAACGTGGCGTATCAACCAACCCGGCCCGGGCAATCACACCTATCCACAGGCTCCAACAGGCCGGTGTCGTTGTAGCGGCCGGAGCGGACAATCTGCAGGACCCTTTCAACTTGGTGGGCCGTGGCGACCCTCTAGAAATTGCCTCACTCCTCATGATCTCAGCGCACTCGACCGCAAATCAAGCAATTCAAATGGTCTCATCGAATGCACATAGAGCAGTTCACGGCGTCACCAGTTCGCTGGCAGTTGGTGAACCCGCAGATTTCGCAGCGATACCAGCGACTAACCTTCGTGAGTCGATTGCGATGGGGCCCCCCGACAGAATTGTTGTATATGGCGGCGTCGTGATTGATAATCAAATTCGTAACAGAAAGTAAACCTTTTCGTGACACAGGCGACCCTAACTATGCCCTATCTTGTTTCTAGTGAGCGCGACGGAGACAATCGAGATGAGTAAAACTTCCTCTACTTCGTCTTCCTCCGCGCTTTTAGCCTTTGAGAACGTGTCAATGACTTTTGACGATGGGACAAAGGCACTCGACAACGTTTCCTTTGGAATCAACGCCGGAGAATTCGTAACAGTTGTTGGACCATCAGGATGTGGAAAATCAACTCTTCTGAGAATTGCTTCAAACCTTGAGGCGAATACCGGCGGAAATTGTTCAATCGATCGCGACAGCATCGGTTACGTCTTTCAAGATGCAACACTTATGCCATGGCGCACGGTCGCCCGAAATGTTGAATTGATTGCAGAGCTTCACAAACTTCCAAAGACTGAAAGACATCAACTTGCAGCCGAGGCCATTGAACTTGTAGGCCTCAGTGGTTTTGAAGACAAGTACCCTCGTCAACTGTCCGGCGGAATGCGAATGCGGGCTTCCTTGGCGCGTTCATTGGTTATGAAACCAAAGGTTTTCTTGTTCGATGAACCATTCGGAGCGCTTGATGAAATTACTCGCGAGCGCTTGAACGACGAACTACTTCGTTTGTTCCAACACGAGGGTTTTGCTGGTCTCTTTATCACGCACTCGATTACTGAAGCTGTCTATATGTCAACCAAGGTTCTCGTGATGTCTGCTCGACCAGGAAAAATCATTGCCGAATTTGATGTGCCATTCGCATATCCACGCAATCATGATCTTCGTTACGAGCCAGAGTTTGGCGAACTTTGCGGAAAGATATCGCATGCACTCAGAGGAGCCCACCAATGAGCGCCTCAGATGTAATCACAAGTTCTGTTGAAGAAGTTATTCCAGACAAGCGAGACAAGGTTTCATTCGCTGACTACCTCGGTCCTGTTGTTGTTTTCTTAGTATTTATTGGCGCCTGGTATCTACTGTCATCAGTAGTACTGCCAGAGCAAAAGCGATTCTTATTGCCAACACCTCACAAGGTAATCAAAGAGGGATTCTTTGTATGGCAGTCCGGTGAGCGCCGTGGGCTTCAGCCAATTCTCATGTCGCTTTGGGATTCAGCAAAAGTTGCGTTGATCGGACTCGGAATCACCATTGTGATTGGAATGAGCCTCGCCGTACTGATGAGTTCTAGTCGCTGGCTAGAACGAGCTACGTGGCCGTATCTGGTAGCAGTGCAGAGCGCGCCAGTGCTTGCGTTAACACCACTTATTCGTGCACTGATCGACGGAACACAAACGCAACGCTTGTTGGTGGTTGTTCTCATAGCCATCTTCCCCATCGTCAGCAACACTCTCTTCGGACTTCTGTCGGCAGACAAGAGCCAGCACGAATTGTTCACCTTGCAAGGCGCTTCAAAGTGGACTCGATTAGTAAAACTGCAGTTTCCTGCAGCCCTGCCGAATATCTTTGTTGGGCTTCGCATCTCTGCCGGTCTTGCAGTCATCGGTGCCGTTGTCGGCGACTTCTACTTCCGTCAAGGCGGTGTTGTCGGAATTGGAGCACAAATTGACGTGTATCGAAATCGCTTGTGGGGTCCAGAACTCATCACAGCAATCATTCTTGCCAGCACACTCGGTCTGGTGGTGTTCCTCTTTTTCGGATGGGTCTCTCGTAGAGCCATCGGGAAATGGCACATCACCAATAGGGGTCATTGACCCACACATCACCAACTACCAGGAGAACAACCAACCATGAAGAAAAGACCACTACTAGCAACTGCAGTCATTGCAGCACTCACGCTTGCAGCGTGCGGTGGCAGCGATACTGCTGCACCCGACACAACTGCAGCTGCTGCAACCGGAGTCGACCTCGTCGCCGCTGGCTGCCCAGAGACTGTGTCATTGCAGACTGACTGGAACCCAGAAGCAGAGCACGGCAACTTGTACCAACTTGTTGGTCCCGGTTACACCGTTGACACCGCGAAGCTTCGCGTCTCTGGAGATCTCATGGCT
>CALPPK020000253.1 GCA_943325435.2 Bifidobacterium breve | reverse complement strand
GCAAGAGCAATACGGCGGGCTTCTCCGCCAGACAATTCGGCCACGTTTCTATGGGCAAGGTGGGAAAGGTTGACCAATTCAAGAAGTTCGTTCACGCGTGTGGCTCGGTCTGCTTTAGGCATTCTGGAGATGCGTAAACCGAACTCGATGTTCTGGCTGACGGTCATAGTGGGAAATAAGTCGCCCGTTTGTGAAACAAGACCAATACCGCGTTTGTGCGTGGGCATGGATGTGACGTTGGTGTTGTGAATAAGCACAGTTCCGCTCGTTATGCGAACAATGCCACAGATGGCGTGAAGCAGAGTGGTCTTGCCGACACCAGAAGGGCCCGTGATCGCAAGTGTTTCGCCGGTGGGAACAATGAGAGAGACATTGTCCACGATGACGGTGTTGTCGAACGCAACTGAAATATTCGAAACGTTAAGCACGACTCATGACTCCTACGGTGACGAGCACCATTAGTGCTGCAAGGGCAAAACCTGCTTGTTGTGTTGCGACACCAGGCTTGCCAAGTAACTGTGCGATTGCAATCGGCAATGTGGTGGAACCTGAGCGCGATAAGAACGACGTAGCGCCAAATTCGCCAAGCGAGATAGCCATAGAAAGCCCAGTAGCGCGAAGAATTGCAGGTCTAAGGATGGGTACGTCGACTCGAGCCCACGTTGTGAATGGCGATGCGCCAAGGGTGGCCGATGCGTTTCTCAGCGATATTGGTATGGCCCGAATAGCTGGGTCTATTGCGCGGATAACAAGTGGAAGAGCGATGACTGCATGGATGACTGGAATAAGCCATCGCTCGGATCGCCATACGAAAGGCGAGGTGTTGAACGTGATGATGAGACCAATGCCAAGCGTTGCTGCGGAAATAACGAGTGGCAGAGAGAACAGCGCACGTTGTGCAGAACTGCGTGCCACTAACAAGCCAAGAGGCACGCAGATACACGCAGCTGCAATAGCGAACACAAGAGAGGTGGTGATGACCGACAAGGAAGATACAGACAGCGCCGGTAATGATCCGGAAAAAATGGAGCGCCAGGCAGAAAGTGAAAGTTCGCTATTGATGATAAGCGATCTGTAGACGGTTGCTAGAAGGGGAGACGCGACGACGAGTACCGCTGTCATTACGAACATCAGTGGTGTGACGCGGCGATTCGGTTTTGAAACGAGGGATTGTGGGGTGCTGACATGAAGGGAAGTTGAATTTGGGCGGGAACTACGACGTGTAGTGAAGAGGACAGCACAAATGATGATGGTCTGGAGAACTGCGAGTGCAGTAGCTGTTTCGGTATTACCTAGTCGCACTGCCTGTGTGAAGATCTCACTTTCCAAGGTTCTGCGGGAGACTCCGCCAAGAATTGCAATGACGCCAAATGATGTGAAGCAGTAAATGAACACAAGAGTGGCTGCGCTTATGACAGCGTCAGAAATTTGTGGCCACACCACCAACGTGAATGCGCGTGATGGGCGTGCACCAAGAGTTGCTGCGCCGTATTCCAGGCGGTGATTCACCATGGACCATCGCGGCCCGACAATGCGAAGAATGACAGAGACATTGAAGACAACATGAGCCCAGATGATTGGGGCCACGCCACGCGAGTCGGTGATAGCCAGAACGCCAGCGGCCACCACTACTGCGGGCAATACGAACGGAGCAGTGAGAATGCCACGAGCAATGCGTGACCCACGGAATGTGAATCGCGATAATGCCCAGGTGGCTGGAAGCCCAAGAGCAAGAGTTGCAATCGTGCTGATTAGGGCTTGCCACAGTGAGAACCACGCAACACCGCGTAGTGACTGATTGCCAAGAACATTGCCGAATTCTGAGAATTGAAAGAAGCGTAAGAAGGTGTTGGCTACTGGTACGACAAAAAAGACACTCAGGAATGCCACCGGGGCAATGATAAGTGTTTTTGTTTTGCTCACAAGATGATTTCTCGCCACGTACTGAGCCACGAGTCACGGTTCTTTTCAATATCGGCAGGTTCAAGTGTCAGTGGATTCTTCGGAGCCACAGCGAACTTGGTGAATAAGTCTGGCAGTGTCGCCTTTTTGTTTACTGGGAAAACGAAAAGTGACAACGGCATTGATTCTTGAAATGGAACATCCTGCAGATACGAAATCAATTGCGCCGCCAACTTGGGGTTGCGAGTGCCGCGCAGTGCGCCGACATATTCGGTTTGACGAAAACATGTGGACTCGATGACCGCAGTAGGAGGCGTATCGATTGTTTTTTCTGCGTACAGCACTTCAGCAGGTGGACTTGAACCGTAACTAACCACCAGAGGGTATTTGCCCTTGCCGGACGAGCCAGAAAAATCAATGGTGTATGCAGAAGTCCAGTCGGGAGAAACGTGAACGCCGTTTTCCTTGAGGGACTTCCAATAGTTCTGCCAGTTGTCAACACCGAAATGCGCGATAGTGCCGAGGAGAAACCCAAGACCTGGCGATGACGCAACAGGATCTTGCACCACAAGAAGATTCTTGTAAGCAGGGAGCGCTAAATCCTCGAGCGATGTTGGTGGCGCAATATTGCGAGATGCAAACCATTGTTTGTCGTAGTTGACACAGATGTCGCCAGTATCGACTGGTTCATAACTTGTGAGCAGTTCAGCTTTCTGTGCACGAGACAGCAGAGTGTTGTCGAGGCCCCACAAGACATCGCCCTCAGGTGTGCCCGCGGTGAGAATCGCTTTAGAAATCAGAACTCCCGAGTCGCCACCTGTGACGACCTTTACTTTTGCACCGGTAGCAGCAGTGAATGCGTCAAAGATTCCCTCTTGTGGCGTGAACGCATCGTACGCAAGCAGCGTGACTTCATTCGGAGTTGCGTCAATTGAACTG
This sequence comes from Bifidobacterium breve, assembly GCA_943325435.2. The sequence continues at coordinate 748 of CALPPK020000253.1, read as the reverse complement.
TTTGGCGTCGAACTTGTGCATGCAGAAGCAACGACTACGAGGAACGATACGACGAGTAAGCGTGATTGTTTCATGAGATGTCTCCGGGGTTAAGAAAGAATGGTTCGATAACTGCAAGTAAGCCATCGGTGACACTGATTGTGATTGATTCGCCATTTGCAACATTGCTGACACCGCGCGAAGCAAATGATTGCAAGGTGTCGTTGTCTAGTTCCCATTGCAGTCCAGTTGTGGTGACAGTGGTGGCGCCGCCAATTGGAATAAGCGAAATGATGTCTCCGGGTTGAACATTGATTCGGAATTCTCTTGTGTATGTTGCGTAGGAAACGCGAGTTGTACCGATTAAAAGAGTTGTATCAACAGTGAGTGCACATGATGCAAGCGAGTGCACCATCGCGAGAACATGATCAAAACGGTCTCCACCACCCGACACAACCATGATGTGTGTTGAATCACGCGCTATTGCAGATGCGATGGCGATTTCGGTATCAGTGAGATCTTTGTCTGAAGGAAATTCTGAGATCAGAATGTTCGAATCACGAGCATCACTCAGATCAACTGCTGTAATTGAATCCATATCGCCGACTAATTCGTGTGGCGTAAAGCCCATTGCAATGGCATGGGCGTAACCAGAATCTGCAGCGATGACATGAGCATCTGTAGGAAGGTGTTGTCGCACATTCGGATGTGGTGGATCTCCGCCAATGAAAATGAGTGTGTGGCCGCTAGCCATGTGTCGATTCCTCCG
>CALPPK020000252.1 GCA_943325435.2 Bifidobacterium breve | reverse complement strand
AATAACCCGTGATTTCAGGAATTGGCTTCTGGCAATGGCAGAATAGAAGGGTTGTTGTCGGCACTAGTGCCGCCCGAGTGTCATAGGGAGTCACCCAGTCAATGTCGTTGGAAGTTGCCACACAAGACTGCAGCGCACTCACTGAGGCTCAGTTTGAAGAGTTCCTCACCATTGAGGGGTCCTTTACTGCTGAGCAATTTGCGAAGGCCGGAACAGACTGGGTGTTGTGCACTCTTGCACGCATCGATGGCAAGTTACATGGTGTGACATTTTCTACGCTCGAGCGCATTGGCGGAACGCCCTGTGTATTGCTTGGCCTCATGACCATCAAGCGCACTGCGAAACGTGATTCAGTTCTGAAGGGCCTCATGACCGAGGCATACCACCGAGCATTGATGGCATTTCCAGATGAAGACGTTGTGGTCGGCAGTCGCTTTGCGACAGCAGATGGCATGGAAGCCATGAAGGCCGTCACTGACATGATTCCCACATTCGGTCATCGCGCCGTTGGTGAAGAGCGTGCTTGGGGTCGACGCCTTGCACGTCGTTTCGGTGTCGATTCCACCTACGACGAAAAAACATTCATTGTTGCCTCAGGCGGACAAAGCGGTTTCCTTGATCACGAGTCCTTGAAGCCCGAAAAAATCTCACCAGAAATCACTTCATTGTTTGAAGGAGTTAATCCTAAAAAGGGTGGCGTGTTGATTGTTCATGGTTGGACCATGGCTGAAAGCCTTGTCAAGCTCGGCGCTCGCGTCTAAGTCAGTGAGCTTCGCCGACATCGTCCGTTCACGTCGGATGTCGAGATCATTCTCCGATCAAGCAGTAGATCCTGCGGTAATCACATCGTGCATTGATCTTGCAACACGTGCTCCAAGTGCAGGGAAATCTCAAGGCTGGCATGTGCTAGTTCTGGAGAACGAATCAACTCAACGATATTGGGATGTCACTCTTTCGCCTGAACGGCGCGAGGGTTTTGCTTTTCCGCTTTTGTTGAAAGCGCCAGTCATTGTCATCAGTATGTGTGACCCCACCGCGTACCTCGAGCGTTATTCGGAACCGGATAAAAAGGCAACAGGTCTTGGCGAAGGTCTTGATAAGTGGCCAGCCCCGTATTGGACTATTGATGCTTCTTTTGCCACCATGACATTTCTTCTAGCTCTACAAGACGTGAAATTGGGAGCACTATTCTTTGCTCACTCAAATGAAGTAGGGTTGCGACAAGCCTTCAACATTCCTGACCACATTGAAATCTTGGGCACTATCGCAATTGGGCATGAAGCTGCTGGACCGAAACCACAAGGTCGCAGCGCTCAAAGAATTCGTCGATCAGTGGAATCGGTTATTCACCAGAAAAACTGGTAGCGATCCGATCGCGAAATTCCTGTTCCGTACGTGCAGGCAATAAACACTCATGATTGCGACACACGTAAGCCATTCCAGGTTCGCGCCCAACCCACAACGGAGAATCAAAAGATTCGCCCCACACAGTGACTGCATTCGGGAGCCATTGTGATCGAGCTGTTGCGAGTAGTGCAGGATTGTCTCCGGGAATCACAATCTCAACAGCGCCTTCCTGAGCAAACAGGGCGGCGGAGATTGCATTGCAAAAGCCCGTTGCCGCAGATGGTGCGACTCTGGCCAGAAGGGCGAGTATCTGGTGTGCGTGTGTTGCTAATTCGGTATCGCCTGTAATCGCAGATAGACGAAGAAAGGCATACGCCGCTACTGAGTTAGCAGATGGTGTCGCATTATCCATCAGGTCTTTCTGACGAACAATTAATTGTTCTGACGACGATGCAACGGTAAACAACCCGCCGTGCTCTGGGTCCCAGTATTCATCGATCAATTGATGCGCGGTCTCGGTCGCGATCTGCAACCACGTATGAGTGGCTGTTAGTTCGTACATGCGTGTCATTGCATCAACAACATGAGCCAAGTCATGTGCAAGTGCGCTGTGTTGAGCATGAGGGAGAGCTTCTTCTTGCCAACTGCGAGACCACACTCCATCCGCATTGCGCAATTCGTGTACTAGAAATTCTGCGTTCTTTTCAGCGACGGGAATCAAGTCAGTTCGATTGAATGCAGAAATTGACTCACATAATGACGACAACATCATTGCGTTCCATTCGGTCAGAACTTTGTTATCAAGCCCAGGTCGTGGTCGTGTAGCGCGATGGCTGAACAGGCGTTGACGGGCTGATTCGATGAGTGGTGATCTCTGTAGCGATGTGCGTTGAGGAATTCGATTCGGAATTGAACGGCCTTCAAAGTTTCCGCCTTCGACGATGTTCCACCACTCAAGAGCGGCCTCTGAGTCTTTGCCGAGGATAGCGACAAGCTCTGTTGGGGTCCATGTGTAAAAGGCGCCTTCTTCAGAATGTCCGTGCTCATCGAGAGAGTCAGCATCTTCTGCACTGTAGAAGCCACCGTCGGGGTGGCGTAGTTCGTTTATGACGTAGGACATCACTTCTTCGGCGGTTTGGCGATGTCGATCAAGTCCCTGAATGAGCCATGCATGCGTATATGCGCGCAACAACAGTGCCTGGTCGTACAGCATCTTTTCAAAATGCGGGACTAACCACTTCTCATCAACGCTGTATCGAGAAAAGCCGCCGCCAATGTGGTCGTACATACCCCCGGCCGCCATGGCATCAAGTGAAGTATTGACCATTCCAAGAAGTTGGTCATCATGTGAGCGTTGATACAAGCGCATTGCCAGATCTAAGGCAAATGTTGAAGGAAACTTTGGTGCTGATCCAAAACCACCCCAGCGAGTGTCGAAACTTTGACTCATTGCCTGTAGTGCCGTATTGGCCAGTTCGTGTGCGTCGAATTCATCAACAGGCGAAATTCGAGCGGTTCTGCTGACTGCCTCTACAAGTGCATCAACGTTCTGTTGTAAGTCCTCACGTTTGTTACGCCACGCATCATCAACTGCCTGCATCAACTTCACAAAGGAATCTCGGGGGTAATACGTCCCGCCATAGAAGGGTTCACCAGTGGGTGTGCAGAACACGGTCATGGGCCAGCCACCGCGGCCCGTCATTGCTTGCACTGCATCCATGTAGATGGCGTCGACATCAGGGCGCTCTTCGCGGTCAACCTTGATGTTGACAAACAGCTCATTCATAACTGACGCTGTCGCGTCATCTTCGAAACTTTCGTGAGCCATTACATGACACCAGTGGCACGCCGAATAGCCAACTGACAACAAAATTGGTTTGCCGGTACGGGTTGCTTCTGCGAAGGCTTCGTCGCCCCATTGATACCAATGGACTGGATTATCTCGGTGTTGTCGCAAGTACGGCGACGACGCCTCGGACAGTTTGTTTGTCACGCGCCCATGGCGTGAAAGCCACCGTCAACGTGGATGACCTCGCCAGTCGTTGCTGGGAACCAGTCAGACATGAGGGCAAGGACAGTTTTGGCTACAGGAATCGGGTCTGACACATCCCATCCAAGGGGAGCGCGATCGTCCCAAATGTCTTCGAACTTTTTGAATCCGGGAATGGACTTTGCGGCCATGGTCTTGATGGGGCCAGCAGCAACCAAGTTGCAGCGGATGCCTCGTGGTCCGAGTTCTTTTGCCAAGTAGCGACTGGTT
>CALPPK020000251.1 GCA_943325435.2 Bifidobacterium breve | reverse complement strand
TTTCATCGCCATCGAGTTCGACGACCGTATTTTCAACCTTGATCTTTGCCACGGGAACACCTCATTCTTTGTGTCGGCGATGTGCCGAATCTCACTTGTATCAGACTTGTACACAATAGCGTTTCACGCGGGGCTGCGCCCTACCATCTTCTCTAATGGATTTTGAGTGGAGCCCTGAACACATTGCCCTTCGCGAGAAGGCTGCAGCCGTCGCAGCCGATGGCGTAGCCCGATACGGACGCGATACCGCTTCGTGGATGAACGGGTATTCAAAAGAGTTCTCACGCGAGCTCTCCTCTCACGGCTGGATCGGCCTCATTTGGCCAACCGAGTTCGGCGGCGGCGGACGACCACCTATCGAGCGTCTCATCGTTGGCGAAGAGATGATTAAAGCAGGCGCCCCAATCGCTGCCAGTTGGTTTGGAGATCGTCAAATGGGCCCAGCGCTCATTCAGTACGGAACACCTGAACAACAAAAAGAATTCCTGCCTGGCATTTTGGCTGGCGAAACAACGTGGTGCATCGGCATGAGCGAACCAAATGCCGGAAGCGATCTTGCGTCGTTGAAAACTTTCGCTGAAGACGATGGCGATGAATGGGTCATCAACGGTCAAAAGATTTGGACCAGTTTCGGCGCAGACGCTGATTATTGCTATCTCATTTGCCGCACAAGCAGCGACGGGCCACCACATGCAGGCATTAGCGAAATCATTGTGCCGATGAATACGCCAGGTATTGAAGTGCGCCCCATTACAGACATGACAACTAACCGTCATTTCTGTGAAGTGTTTTATACCGATGTTCGCGTACCAAAGGGAAACCTTGTTGGAAAACAAGGCGCTGCGTTTTCACAAACGATGCGTCAACTTGAACACGAACGCGGTGGCATCGACAGACTCGTCTCGAATTACTTCCTCTTCCAAGAAGCATGCGCAATGGTTGACAAAACGAATCGCACTGTTCGCCAAGAAATCGCTGCACTTGAAATTGGTTACCGCATCGGCCGCATCTTGGTGATCCGTGAAACCCTCAAGCAGGCACCTGCTGGGTTCTCTGCTGCAACTAAGTGCTTCTGCACCGAACATCAACAGCGTGTTGATGAATTCGTGTCGCGTGCAATGGGTGCCAACGCAATGATCTGGGACGATGCAGCAAAAGGGCTTGCCTATAGCCCCGGATACACCATCATGGGTGGCACTTCAAACGTGATGCGCAACATTTTGGGAGAGCGCTTTCTCGGCTTGCCTAAGATGTAGCCATGGCTGACCTTCTCGCTCTTAGCACCCGCATTGTTGACTCTGGAAAAGCTGATGAACCAGTCAACAGAACAAGTGGTGAATTATCGGAAATCGCCGAAGGGCTCGCCATGGTTGAATCCTTTAGCCATGTGGTCACTTGGAATTCTGGCGATGGTCTTGTGTGCTTCGACACCAGCCATATCAACACCGGCCAACAAGTAGTTGATTCCATTCGTTCGTGGTCGTCAGACCCATTCAATGCATTGGTCTACACGCATGGACATGTTGATCACGTTGGTGGAAGCGTCGCCTTCGGAGCAAATGCTGCAGCACTTGGACATCAAGCACCGCGCGTAATTGGTCACAGAAATGTACAGCAGCGTTTTGACCGCTACAGATACACCAATGATTGGAACGTTGCAATCAATGCGCGCCAATTCGGCGGCATCCGTGGTGACGTAAACAGCATCATGAATGATCTCCGGCCCGCAGACGGCGCACCACGGCTCAGTGACTTCATTCCGCGCAATACTCTTGACACCACCGACGTTGTTGACAAATTTGCCTCCATGAAATTTGGTGACACCCAAGTTGAGTTTCACCATGGTCGCGGAGAAACAGACGATCACTTATGGTCATGGTTCCCCGAGAAGAAATGGATTGCATCGGGCGACTTTGTGATTTGGAATTTCCCAAATGCCGGTAACCCACAAAAGGTTCAGCGTTGGCCAATTGAATGGGCCGCTGCATTGCGCGACATGATCGCCAAAGGTCCTGAACTACTTCTGCCAGCTCATGGCTTACCCATTGCTGGCAAAGAACGAATTGCACGAGTACTTGATGAAATTGCAACTGCATTAGAGGACCTGGTTCGCGACGTTGTCACCATGATGAATGCTGGCGAAACACTAAACACCATCATCCACACAGTGCGCGTACCCGAAGCCACTCTTGGTAAGCCATATCTTCGTCCGCTCTATGACGAACCAGAGTTTGTTGTCAGAAACATCTGGCGTTTGTTCGGAGGCTGGTGGGATGGTGCACCGTCACGCCTCAAGCCATCACCTGATGAAATTCTCGCCGTAGAACTTGCATCACTGTCTGGTGGTGCTGATGTTCTCATGCGTCGCGCTGCTGAACTTGCAGCATCAGGAGACCTTCGTCTTGCGTGTCATCTTGCTGACTTTGCAGGGTGGGCAGCACCAGACGAACCAGAGATTCACCAAATGCGTGCTGAAATCTACGAAACACGTCGCAAGAGCGAAACATCGTTGATGTCAAAAGGAATCTTTAAAGGCGCAATGCGCGAATCCGAGAAAATCGTTAAGGCCGCTCTTGGCGAAAAGTGATTACGACACCGTAATCATGATTAACGCAACACCGGCTAGCACTAGTCCGATGGCTTGTGGGCGATGAATCTTTTCTTTGTCTAACCCAACGGCCAACAACAACGTGCTTGCCGGATAAAACGAGTTGATAGTTGCCACGATTGACATCAAACCGTGACGTACCGCCAACAAATAAAGAGCATTTGCAGCCGTATCAAGAATTCCTGAACCTGCAACAAACTTCAATTGCGGACGAGCAGATGATGGCTTGTTCTTTGTGAAGTACATAACCATGAACATAAATGGCACCGACGTAACACGCATTGCAAGAACCGGCCACAGCCCCGAGTTGTCACTTGTATGACCCAGAATCACAAATAACGAACCAAACACACTTCCGGCGCCAAATGCCATAATAAAAATTTTGCGGGGAGCTCTTCGATGATTGGGTCCGAGAATGTCGCTGATTAATGCGATTGCAACGAGTGCTACCGGAATGCCGCATAACGACAGAACACTCGGACGTTCTCCTAGCGCCAGCCCAACGATCACGGGTACCGCTGTTGCAGTTACAGCAGAAACCGGAGCAACGATGGCCATGAATCCGCTTCCCATTGCTTTGTAGAAAGCAAGTAGTCCGCTTGCGCCAGCAATGCCACCGATACCGCCCCAGAACCAATCTGTCGCGGGAGGCGTCGGCACACCCGAAGCAAGAACAATGACGACAAGAAAAAGAAGGCCACAACCTTGACCAATTGCTGTGACAACAATTGGGGAAACTGTGCGACTGGCCCGTCCTCCTGAATAATCAGCAACGCCGTATACGGCCGCAGCGCAAAGTGCCAGCACGATTTCCATTACAAGCGACTCAATTCGTTAATACGCAGTACGAATGACATGAGTAAATACATCTAGTGGGCGCGACGGGGCTCGAACCCGGGACCCCCACCATGTCATGGTGGTGCTCTACCAACTGAGCTACACGCCCTCAAAAGGTATGACCACTTTATCAGGGGGTCAGGCGCAGACTCACTTCGTTTCCCAA
>CALPPK020000250.1 GCA_943325435.2 Bifidobacterium breve | reverse complement strand
CTGATGCCAGAAGAGAAAGACACTGGGCATCGTTGCTGTGGACCTCAACAGATTCGCGGGCAATTGTTAACGCACGTTCAAATGGCTGAAGTGAGGCAACATCATTTCGTAGTGCTGCCCAGCACGGATTACGAAACAAGTGGTGCTGCAGACTGGTAAGTAGCGCATCATGGGGTGCCGCACCACTGCGGGTGGTGCGTGCAAGGGACTCACACAGTGCCGCAAAGTCGGTTACTTGAGAAATGTCTTTTTGTTTTGGGCTACTCAGTGAGAGCGGTGATTGAACATTCTCGCTGATGAGGTGTGAGCCGTGTAGCCGACGCTGTGTCTCTGACACATCGAGGAAACGAAAGAATCGCGGTGTAGAAAACCAGACGAGCACCAGGGTCATTGAACTTCCGGCCAGCAGATCAATCATTGTCAGCCAACTGATACAAGGTGTGAAGAGTGGATTCGCTACACCGAACTATTTCAACGATTGAACGCCGTCGAGTGGAAACTCTTTGCACAAAAACTATTGCGCCGACCCCACTGTGAATTGTTGAGACCGCTTGGTCGTGTGACCATTGCGGAGAGTCGCGTAGAACCATGGCAGCAAGCCGGTCAACGGTTTCTCTTGCTGAATTGGCGTGAACGGTTGACCAGCACCCACGATGACCAGAGGACAATGCCAACAGCATGTCGACAACTTCACTTCCACGAACTTCACCGATGACAAGTCGGTCTGGTCGGAGCCGAAGTGATGCGCGAACAAGAGATTGAAGTGATATTTCGCCTTGGCCCTCGGAATTGGCAGTTCGTGTTTGTAGTTGCACAATGTGGGGATGTGCGAATCTGAGTTCGGCAGTGTCTTCTACACAGACGATGCGTTCACTTGGTTCGAACGATTGACTCACTGCAGATATCAGAGATGTCTTTCCAGATGATGTTGCACCAGCCACAACCACATTGATCTTTTGCTGAACAAGGTCGCGCACAATATCGGTGCATGCGGTGGGACCAAATGAAGCCAGAGGCAAAATACGACGTGAAAACTTGCGGATGGAAAGGGTTGGGCCACCCACTGCGATTGGTGAGATAACCACACATGCTCGTGATCCATCTGGCAGCCGTGCATCAAGAATGGGAGACAGAAGGTCGAGCCTGCGACCAGATGCACGCGCAATGCGCTCGAGACTGATATTCATCTCGGTATCTGTGAGTGTGCCGACACGGCGAAGACCAACTGCATCTTCGACCCACACTTGCTTTCCGCCAACGACCATGATCTCACTGATGTCTGGGTCATCAATATGGGTTTGGAGCGGTCCGAGACCATGGTGCATGGCAGTTACGACAGAGTGAGGAATGGACCGAATAACTGCTCGGCACGTGACGGCAACATTCCGGCATCAACAGCACGACTGATTGCAGATGTGTAAGGAACTTCACATGTCACGGGCATGCCGAGGACATGGCCGACATCTTTAATGGTGAGCGCACGACTTTCTTCGCAGACAACGAATAACTGTGTGGGGCGTTGCATACGTGATGCACGACGTAATGACAAGTAGCACGGCTTGACCACCATGGTGACGTGGGAAACGGCACTGCGCAGTTCGTCTGGAATGAACGTGATGCCAGCATCAATGATGATGTTCATGGGGAAAGTTGTAATTGCGTTTGCCAAATCTGCCCAGCGTGGTTGTCCTTCTACAAATGAAGAGCCGCGATGCACAATGACAAGATCATTATCAAATGGAGTTCCTAGGCTGACAAGCGACTGTGCGTCAGATGCTGAATTTTCACCCAACCAATCGTTAATGCCTGGCGTTGTTGGTTCTGCCATGCCTGCTGCGGCCGGAACATCTCCGCAGAGATCTATGAGAACCGTTGAAATACCACTGGCCGCCAAAAGTAGGGCATAGGCAGTGGCAGTAACGGTGGTGCAGTTGCCACCTTTTGGTGACATGAAGATGGTTGACATATGTGACTCCTGTTCGTCAGAAGCAATGTGTGCAACAGCATCAACAATTGGAACTACAAATTCACCTCATTAATGAGAGGTTCGCCTGCGACATAGCGGGCAAGGTTTTTCAGAAAAATCTCTTCACTTCGTAGCCCAGACTGGGCAGATGCAGAAGAACTATGTGGGGTGATAATGACATTGTCCATATTCCACAGTGGGGAATCAGGCGGAAGCGGTTCGGTGGCAAAGACGTCAAGAGCTGCTCCGGCGAGATGACCAGATTGCAATGCCGCTATCAACGCGTCTTCGTCAACGAGTTCACCGCGACCAACATTGATGAAATGTGCGCCAGACTTCATGGTGGCAAACATCTCGGCATTGAAGATCTGGCGAGTGTCATCGGTTAGCGGCAGTGCAACAGCTACCCAGTCGGCTTGGCCGAGAACGCGTGTTAATTGGTCAAATGAAAATGTGGGGCATGGCTCGTTTCCAGTAGGTGTTCGACGAATCGCCTCCACATTCATATTGAGCGCAACACCAAGTCGAGCAATCTCGATACCGATGGGCCCCATACCGATTACTGCAAGACGAGCGCCATCAAGTTCTGCAAACTCGTGGCGTGTCCATTCGTGTCTTTCTTGGTGCTGAAACCAAGCGCGAACATTGCGGCTGAGAGCCAACATGTACAGGACAGTTGTTTGAGCAATCGGGGAGGCCGTAGCTCCGGAGGAATTTGTGAGTCGTATTCCGCGTTCCATGAGTTGCACAAAAAATGGACTATCAACACCGGCAGAAAAAGTGTGCATCCATTTCACAGAAGCGGCCTTCATGATGGAGAGAACAAAACCGCGTGACCGATCTGGCCATAAGTCACTGGAGTAAAAGACAGTGTTAATAGTGGAGATAACTTCATCCGGAAGAACTTCGTTACCTTCATAGACGACAGGCGTAATTCCGGGGGAGATTGCTCGAATTGCATCGGCATGGCGGCCCCACACATTGTCGCTGACCAGCAACGTGATGGGTTCTTCAATCTTTGCCATTGCCATAGGTTAGGTAATAGGCGAGCTACGGGCATTACCGTTAGAGCATGCGTCTGATTCTGGGTCTTCTGTCGGTATTGCCGTTCCCTGCACAACACATGGGGTCAGGTGACAGCGTGCAACCGCGCGACACGGTTTCCGTGATCAACTCAATTACGCCTGCACTACCGGCTGGTGTTGCTGTGGACATTGTGGGCTCTGACACGTTTGTGCGCGTGCGATCAGTTGGTCATGACGTGATGGTTACTGGCTACAAAAACGAACCGTACATGCACATCACAACAAATGGTGATGTGTTTGTGAACGATGGCTCGCAAACGACTCTTATCAACGGCAACAGATACGGCAATGTTGACACCAGCTCTTTTGTAGAAAGCCCCAACCCTGTGTGGCGAAAAATTGGAACGGATGGAACAGCCATGTGGCATGACCATCGGGTGCATTGGATGAGTCCTAAACGGCCTGCTCCGATAGACACCGCTGGCACAGTGCTGGAATGGAAAGTTTCAATGAGTGTTGATGGGGTACCAACAACTGTGGCAGGAACGCTTTTTCTGCGCGAAAAGTCGAGCATGTTGTGGTGGCTAGCGGGGTTCATTGCTTTGTTGAGCGCAGTTGTT
>CALPPK020000249.1 GCA_943325435.2 Bifidobacterium breve | reverse complement strand
GCAACCAAGTGTTCATAATGCAGAGGCGAGTAAATCGCTCGGGCATGGTTGCAACTTGCGCAAGACCAGTTGGGCCACCCCAATCTTGCACCATGACGGTGATGTTTGTCAGGTTTAATGCTTCGATCAATCGCTTTGTATTCGCGATGTGACGAGCAATGTTGTACCACTGTGGGTCTGTCACTTTGTCTGACTTTCCAAAACCAATGTGGTCGGGTGCAATGCATCGATACCCAGCAGCCAGCATTGACGGAATGATGTTTCTGTACAGGTACGACCACGTAGGCATGCCGTGCATCATGAGAATGACAGGTGCATCTTTCGGGCCTTCATCGACGTAGTGCATACGCAGACCATCAATGTCTAAGTAGTTGGCTGCAAACGGGTAATCCTTGAGTGCGTCAAAGTTGCTATCGGGACTGCGCAGATAATCTGGAATTGACACGTTTACCTACTGTGCAAAGTTATGAATGATGGTGACAAGTTCCGCGGGGGCATCTTCTTGAATGAAGTGGTTAGCTCCTTCAATGACGTGATGCGTAAGACCAGCAGCGCCCGGAACTTGTGTTTGAAATCGGAGATGGGCACCAGGCTTGAATGCAATCGGATCTTCTGACCCGAAAGCAGTGAGGAATGGTTTTGTCCATGTTTCAAGGAACTTCCACGTTTCTCTGTTTTGTGGAACACCAGGGTTTTCAGGTTGCACAGGAATAAGGCTTGGAAAGATCTTGGGGCTGGTCTGGTAGCTGCCATCCGGGTAGGGCGCGTTGTAGGCAGCTATCTCTGCAGCACTGAGCTTGCGGGTTGATCCACCGTTCACAAGGCTTCCAACAGGGAGTTCAGGAACTGAACTGGAGAATTCCAGCCAGTCGCGCATTGCCTTGTTCGCACCTTCACCAACAGGTAGTCCGGTGTTCGACGCGATAACGCGTGACACTCTGTCTGCAATATGTGGCAATACATTCAAGCCAATGAGGCCGCCCCAGTCCTGCATGTACAAGGTGATGTTGGTGAGGTCTTCGGCCTCAAACCATTTCGTCACCCAATCAACATGGCTAGCGAGTGTGTAATACGACGCTTCGTTTGGTTTATCTGATCGCCCAAGACCCATGAGGTCAAGAGACAGTACGCGATGACCGAGTGCAACAAGACCTGTAATCATGTGGCGATGCAGGTATGACCAAGATGGGTTGCCATGCATCAACACAATGGGTGCTGCATCACGCGGGCCTTCATCTACAAAATGAAACCGAAGAGCAGTGCCGTCTGTGGCAGTGATGGTTGTGTAGTGCGGTGCAAAGTTGTAATCGGGAAGGTTCTCGAAACAGCTATCGGGGGTTCGCATTACTTCCATCAGATTGGACCGTGCGACGTAAACGTGTCTTTCGTTGGTCGAACAACGACTGTGTACGTGTCTGCAATTGCGGTGTTGCGGTGTTCACCTTGTACTGCAATTCGTTCGGGGTCGTTCACAACTGCCATGAATGAACGCAATGATGGATAAGCAATGAATCGAACTTCGTCCCATTCACGTCCGTCGCCCATGATGGTTCCTTCAACAGTAAAGATGGCTGCTGCGCCGCCGCCATGTTTCTGAGCCACTTTGAATGCTGAGGATTGGTATTCCTCCATGCCGCCCTGTCGACCGCCTTCAACAAACTTCAGAAGGTGGACCACCATGATGGGGCCGTCCTCTGCTGTGGGTGCATGTTCAACTTTGTCCCAGCCTTCGAAATCAACTCGGTATGAAGAGTCGAGCTTCACTGGTTGTGAACCAATCACGAAGGTGAAGTCCATGCCGGCTTCTTTATGCTCGTGCTTTGCTTGGAAGTCTTCACGATTTTGCATACCAAGGAATGCTTGACGTGATGGGTACTTCACAACACCGATTCGGTGCCATTTGTGGTCTTGGCCTGCAAGCTGCAAGACAACATCGCCTACGAATGGGATGGCAGCGCCAAGTTCTTCAAGAATCTCAACGGGTGCATACAGGTCGTCTGCTTCGCGACCCGAGATGCCACGTGAACCATCTGAATACGTTGCTTCTTCCTTGTATTTCATGAAGTTCACCATCCACACTGGGCCATCATCTTCTGGCTTGGTGGTGAACATGCGCATGCCATATTCCTTGTTGACTTTTCCGTATCCGGGCTTGTTTGGAGACATTGTGTATTCCTTCGGTAGTTGTTTATAGAGAAATGATGTGTCCGGCTTCGGGCTTGACAGAGCCAGAGACCAGTTGGTTGTAGACATTGGTTAGAGCGTCAGACCCACGAGATTCTTCGACTTTCATCCAACGACGAGAATCTGTGATGAAAGTTTGCAGTGCAGTGTCAAGGCGATTATTGAGAACTTCGCGTCCCCATTCATTTCCGCGCTTAGTAATTTGAGATGGTGCGAAGAAAAATTGTGGCTGCACGCCCGAGAGTTTTGATTTTGATCCACCTTGATCCCAATGTGTTGCGCCAATCGCACATGAGTATTTCAGTGCATCACCAAAATGCTCATGCACTTGAGATGTGACAGAGAGATTTCCGGCCATGTCGACGTACACGGTGGGCGCCCAGTCGGCGAGTGAAGAGATGCTGTCGTACGTTGCGACTTCGTCGTACAAGTTCACAGCATTTACAAAGTCGACATTCCCGCTTGAGGTGAGACCGATGCAGTGAGTGTTGCCACGCGCACGAATGCTGTGAGCAAGCGCAATGGCTGTTTTGCTGGATGCACTACTGATGACAATTTGCCCCGCTCCGAACATTCCATTGTCGAACAAGAAATCTTCTGCGAGAAATGAAGTCATGAAGAGACCACGTAACAAAAGGTATGCATGATCGCCTGGGGCTGCATCGTCTGCTGCCCTGTCAAACGTGCGATATGCCATGGCGTGTTTGTCACGATGCGCACCGATGTCAACAAAGCCACCACTTGTTGCAGAGGCAAGAACAACATGGTGATCAGCAGCAGGATAGAAACCGAAGTAGCGAGTACCCACGGCAATGTCTGCGTTTGCTGATGCAGTGACGACACCGAATCCCATTACTGGCAGTCGACCCCAACCATCTTCAGTAGGGAAGAATCCCCAGTAGTCAAGAAAGTCGCCACTGAGTGCGTAACTCACATTGTTGGAAGTGAGTGCGAACTCCTGCAGTGCCATGGCAACTTCACCATCCTGTAGCGAAGGTACGGATGTTTCTACAAAACGATGCTTCGTAATGTTGGTGCGGTCAATCTCAAAATGCATGGCTCTCCCTTAGGTATAGAACTTACGACTCCCCAGGGTTTCTCTGGCAGTCCGTACGGAACAGCATCTATTCTTGGGCGAGTATGGCTGTTCCCCTATAAATAGGGAAAGATAGTGCTATTCCATCAAGGGGGATTTATGACTAACACGTATGGCTTCGAAGGCAAGATTGGTCGCTATGTAAAGGATTCTGAGCCGTGGTTCTCCACGCCGGCTCATCCAGGTGAAGACGCGCCAAACGTCATCTTTGTATTGCTTGATGACACTGGCTTCGCTCAGATGGGTTGCTTCGGGTCAGATATTGACACTCCGAATATTGACGCACTAGCTGCCAACGGATTGCAGTTCACTAACTTTCACGTAACGCCGTTGTGTTCACCAACTC
>CALPPK020000248.1 GCA_943325435.2 Bifidobacterium breve | reverse complement strand
CCCCATCTTGCGCGCACAACTCAGCAATGCAAAAGCAAGCGGCGTTCTGGTGCCACAACTTGTGTACGGCTACTTCCCTGTCAACAGCGACGGCAACGACCTAGTTGTCTATACAGACGACACTCGCACAGTTGAGCGCACACGCTTTAACTACCCACGCCAAAAGGTTGCACCGTTCATGTGTATCTCTGACTTCTTTCGGTCAGTAGAAAGTGGCGAACCCGACTATGCCGCATTCCACATTGTCACTATGGGTCAACCAATCAGCGAAGCAGCAGCAGAACTATTTGCAGCCAATAAGTACCAGGACTACCTCGAGCTTCATGGCATCGGCGTTGAAATGGCTGAAGCACTTGCTGAGTATTGGCACCATCGCATTCGTACCGAGTGGGGCTTTGTGAACGAAGACGGCCCATCAGTTGCCGGCTTGTTCCGTCAGCAATACCGCGGTGGTCGTTACAGCTGGGGCTACCCCGCATGTCCAGACCTTGAAGACAACGCACGTGTTGCCGAACTTCTTGAAGCTGGCCGAATCGGCATCGAAGTTGGCGAAGAGACTGGCTGGCAATACCAACCAGAACAATCAACCTCAGCGATTATCTGCCATCACCCGAAGTCAAAGTACTTCGTCGCTCGCGACTAACTCGTAAAGGCACTCAAGCATCCCCTTAGTGGGGCTGGGTTTTGTTCCACGTAGATGCGAGCAATGCGTAATGGCCATTGAGGGCAATCAGTTCATCATGTGTGCCGATTTCTGAGATACGAGCATCAGCCACAACAGCAATCTTGTCTGCGCGTTGCACTGTTGAAAGTCGGTGCGCAACCACGATGACGCTTCGGTTCGTCATAAGTTTTTCAAGCGCTGCTTCGACCAGCATCTCGGTACCTGGGTCAAGGTTTGATGTTGCTTCGTCGAGCACCAATACTGCAGGGTCAATAAGAGCAGCGCGTGACAGTGCGACGAGTTGACGCTCACCGGCAGACAATCGTGAACCACGCTCACGCACTTCGGTATCAAGACCTTCTGGCAAAGCTTCGAACCGTTCACGCAGACCAATCTTGTCAAGCGCGATGAGAAGTTCATCTTCTGTGGCATCTGGTTTTGCGATACGAAGGTTGTCACGGATTGTGCCGTCGAACAAGAAACCTTCTTGAGGGATTACAACAATACGATTACGCAGATCATCCATAGATGCACGGCGTAGGTCTACCCCACCGTATGAGACAGTGCCTGATTGAGCGTCGTATAGACGTGCCATCAATTTTGCAAGAGTTGATTTACCGGCACCAGTAGGACCGACCAATGCAAGACGTGTGCCTGCAGTGAGCGTAAGTGAAACGTTCTCCAAAGCTGGTTGTGAGCCACCGGCGTACGAGAACGTGATGTTGTCAACCACCACGTCACCAGCAGGTGGCAATGAAATTGGGTTTGGCGATTCATCAACATCAGGAACAGCGTCGATAATGCCGAACAACTTGTGAAGTGCAGCGGCTGAGGATTGCAATGTGTTGTACAACTGTGACAACTGCTGAACAGGATCAAACAAGCTGGCAAGCAGCAGCACGAATGCCACAACAGTTCCGAGGGAAACAGTGCCGTTATGTACAAGCAAACCACCAACACCAACGATGAGCGCAGAAGAACCAATGCCTGCGAATTCAATAAGCCCGAAATACCACGTGCTGACTTTTACACTGTGAATATGGCTGCGATATAGAGCCCTGTTTGATTCTTCAAATCGACGAATCTGCTCATCTTCTCGGGCATAGGCCTGTATTACACGAACGCCAGTAATGCCTTCTTGTAGAGCGGACAGGTTTGCACCTACTTTGTCTCGCACTTCCAGATATGCCTTGTTTGCATCACGCTGAAACTTGATAGTGGCCAATATCAAGAACGGAAACACAAGAAGCGAGATGAGTGTGAGTTGCCACGACAAGCTCATCAGAAGAAAGAAAGCAAAGAACAGCAACAAGAACGACGACAGGAACTGCATAAGGCCCCATTGCACAAGTTCAGCCATTGATTCAATGTCGGCAGTCATTCGCGCAACTAGCACTCCGGCCTTCTCACGGTCGAAGAATGCCATTGATTGTTTCTGCATCCGAGAAAACACTCGGATACGAATAAGGCGCAAGAAGCCTTCACCGGCGGAGTTCAATGCAACGTATTGCCAACGGCCAACGATGTAGGCAATTATCACGACCGCGATGTAGGCAATAACGGTTTTATCAAGAGCGTTGCGGTCACCTTTGCGGATACCAGCATCAATACCGTGACGTACAAGAACTGGGCCCGCCAATGTGCACAGCACAGTGATGATCACAAGACCAAGGGCCAAGATTGCCTGTTTGCGAAACTCGCCGGCCATTCGAAAACTACGGATGAGCACTACTCGCGTTTGGGAACGATCAAGCTTCTTATCTTCATCTAATCCACGATTACCTGCGCCGCCACCGCCGCCTCCACGTCCTCCTGCGTACATAACTACTCAATCACCGTGCTCGTCATGGCAGCAAGGACACTGCGGTACTTCTCGTTGGTTTCCAACAACTCATGGTGTGAGCCAGTGGCACTGATGCGACCTTCATCAAGAAGCACAACTCGATCAGCTAATTCAATGGTTGCCGGACGGTGCGCGATAACCAATGTTGTTCGTCCGCGCATCACGGTTGCCAGGGCGTCACGAATTTCATGTTCTTTTGTCGGGTCGACTGCAGATGTTGCGTCATCAAGAACCAGCACGCGCGGGTCTGCAACAATTGCACGCGCAATAGCAATGCGCTGTCGCTGCCCGCCGGACAATGAATACCCGCGCTCTCCTAGAGAGGTGTCGTACTTGTTTGGCAATTGCATAATGAAGTCGTGTGCGCCCGCCAACTTTGCGGCACGTTGAACTACTTCGAAATCAATTTCAGGTTTTGCGAATGCAATGTTGGCAGACACTGTGTCATGAAAGAGCAATGTGTCTTCAAACACCACTCCTACTGAGTGTCGTAACTCAGGAAGTCGAAGTTGACGCAAGTCAATGCCATCCAAGCTGACAGTTCCCGCTTGTGGGTCATAGAAGCGCAACAACAAACGAGCAATGGTGGACTTCCCAGAGCCAGTGGCCCCAACAATGGCGACTGATTCACCTGGAGCGACAGAGAAATTGAATCCTTCGAGAACTCGAATATCGGTATGGCCAATTTCGTACCCGAATCGAACGTTCTCGAATTTCACGGCACCAACAGGTTGAGCCACTGCAGCTTGTGGAAGTCGTGATGGGCGTGGCGGGTCCGCAATAGCTGGCACCACTGCCAAGATTTCATGAATACGCACTAAGGCAGAAGCAGCGCGTTGCCCCATAGCAACGGTCATTCCAATGTTGCGCATTGGCCAGATCAACATGGTGAGATATGCGTTGAAAGCAACAAGCCCGCCAAGCGACATATCACCATCAATAACGCGGTGGCCGCCAAGACCGAGAACTGCAACCAAGCCAAGCCCAGGAAGTAGGTCAATCGCTGGAAGAAAACGACTGCGAATGCGCGCAGCCTTCATGGACTCTCGACGAATATCGTCAGCTTCAACTTCTAACTTGGCCTGCTGCACTGCTTCAGCGCCAAAACCCTTGATAACGCGAATACCAGAAACTGATTCT
>CALPPK020000247.1 GCA_943325435.2 Bifidobacterium breve | reverse complement strand
GTAGAGAGAACTACAACTTCACGAATATCACTGTGGTTCGACAGAGCACGCAATGCCTCTGACATTGCGGGAACTGGAATCATTACTTTCTCAAGCAATGTGACCGGACTCGTGTGGTAGTTAACCCCAAGGACAACAATTGACATATTGAGTTACGCGCTCACCGGATCTATGCGGCCATCGGTAGGAACGTCGCGCAAGTTGCCGTTACGGCAGTCTTCGTAATAACTAAGAATTTGCAACTCAAGTGCCAGATCAACTTTGCGCACGTGCACATCACGGGGAACAGACAAAATTGTCGGAGCAAAGTTCATGATGGAACCAATACCTGCACGCACTAGTGCGTCAGCTGCATCCTGAGCATGAGCGGCCGGAGTTGCAATGATTCCGATGCTGACCTTGTGTAGTTGTACTAACTGGGTGAGCGAGTCAACGTGAGTCACGCTGACGCCACCTACGTGCGTACCGAGTTTTGATTCGTCCTTGTCGACAACACCAACGATGTGAAAGCCACGCTCTGCGATGCCAGTAAAGTTCGCCATTGCTTGGCCCAAGTTTCCGGCTCCGACAATGACAACCGGCCATGCCTGGTTCAGACCAAGTTCACGCTGGATCTGCACAGTAAGAAACTGCACTTCATAGCCAACGCCTCGCGTGCCATAGGTGCCGAGATACGACAAGTCCTTGCGCACCTTTGCAGCATTGACTCCTGCGAGTTCAGCAAGTTGTTCACTTGACGCTTGCGCAACATTTTCGTGGCCGAGTTCAACGAGAATGCGCAAATATATGGGAAGTCGCCCGAGGGCAGCTTCTGGGATTCGGCGGCGGGGGGATTCCGACATGCATCTCCACGCTATTACTTCGTGCATGATTTCACGAAGTCCGTAGCCTCACGCCTAGCATTGGGCCTGTGACCCTCAATACGGCCCTCGCCGCAGCCTCCTTCATTATCGCTGTGGCCTTTGGTCTCAGCACTTTTGATCGCTGGTTACGTAGGCATCGCCCTCACGAACTGGCCTGGACCATTGCGCTCGGTCTTTTTGCAATCGCCTCACTTGCGCTCTGGTGGGCCGAGGCGCGGGGCTGGAGTTCGTCCTCATTTCGAGTCTTTTTCCTCTTCGGGGCCGTCATTAATGTTCCGTGGCTCGCGCTCGGCACCATCTATCTGTTGGCTGGCCAACGAACTGGTCGCATTGTCTCCCAGTGTCTTCTGGTCTTCAGTGGGTTTTCAGCCGGCATCATCCTGACTGCACCAATGAAGGACGCCATCAATCCGACAGAGATGCCTCAGGGTAGTGACCTCTTTTCAGCACTACCCCGCGTTCTTGCTGCTGTGGGCTCATCAATTCCCGCCCTTGTGATTTTTGGTGGCGCTCTCTGGTCGGTATGGCGCGTACTGCGTGGCGCAAACCCCGCACTGTCGTCAACAGTTCAACGGAATGTGACATCAGCTCCAAAACTGGCCATCGGTAATGCACTTATTGCACTCGGTGCAGCCACATTGTCTGCCAGCGGAACTTTGTCTGGACGCCTAGGCAAAGACACAGCATTTGCAGTAACGCTCATGGTGGGCATTGCAATTTTATTTGCAGGGTTCTTGGTGGCAAGTACTGCCACACAGTCACCTACCGTAAAGCGAAGCGCTGAACTTTTCCGGTGAGATTGCGCGGAAGTGCATCGACAAACAAAACCTTTGATGGGCACTTGTACCTTGCCAATTTTGTGCGGCAGTAGTCAATAATTGCATCTTCATCAAGATGCACTCCATTGCGAGTAACAACATATGCGCGCACGGCTTCACCGGTATGCGGATGCGGTGTTCCCACCACAACAACTTCTGCGATATCTGGATGTACACCAAGAACGCCTTCTACTTCTGCTGGGAATACATTGAAGCCAGACACGATGATGAGATCTTTCATACGGTCAACCATGTACAGATGTCCGTCTTCGTCGACAACTGCAATGTCGCCAGTGCGCAACCAACCATCACGCGTTAACACTCGTGCAGTTGCTTCAGGATCATCGAGATACCCAGCGAAGATGTTTTCACCGCGAATCCAAATTTCTCCGCTGTCTCCAACAAGAACATCATCACCATTTTCATCAACTAAGCGAAGTTCAATTCCGGGAACGGTTCGACCAATAGAACCAGGTATCCATGCGAGGCCAATTGATGTAGTCACTACCGGTGCAGCTTCAGTAAGTCCGTACCCTTCGTGCACCTGAAGTCCGAAACGAGCACTAATCGATTGACTGATTTGTTCTGGCAATTTCGCAGCACCAGATAATGCAATGCGCACTCCGGCGAACCCAGTGGGCGTTGGATGATCAAGTTGCGCTAACGCCATCCACATACTTGGAGCGCCTGGTATCACAGTGACTTTGCGTTCAGCAATTGTCTCCATTGCCGAGACCGGATCAAAGCGTTGCACCAACACCACACAACCTCCGCCAGCAAGAGTTGTGCCGAGTACAACGTTGAGACCAAAAATATGGAACAGCGGCAAAACACCAAAAGTCACATCGTCAGGTCCAATGTGTTCAGCAACATTTGCCTGACGAATATTTGTAAGCAAATTGTTGTGTGTCAACACTGCAGCTTTAGGCGAACCAGCAGTACCACTTGTAAACATGTAGGCGGCAGGGTGTGATGATTCAACCTCAATGATGTCGGCAGGATCACCTGACAACATGTCATCAATTGTGAGAGCTCCAGGTATGGAATGCCCTTCGGTACTTACAACGATTCGCACTGCAGATGAAGTAACCGCTGGGATTTGTTCCCATGCAGCAGCAGCTGATGGTTCCACAACAACAACAGTTGGTTTTATAACAAGTAGTTCACCTTCGATTTCAGGTGCAGGACTTGTGGGATTCAATGGCGCGATGATTGCGCCGATGCCGATTGCTGCAAAATACGAAACGACGAAATAACGACTATTGCCACACAACAATGCAACAACATCTCCCTTGCCAACATTTTCGCGCAGTAACGCACCGCGCATACTTGCAATTTGTTGACGCAATGTTCCGTAGGTGGTGGTGCGACCACGACTAACTAACGCAGTGGATGAATCGGGATGAGCATCGAGAATATGAGCAAGATTCATACTTGTAGTGATCCTTATTTCATCATCAAAAGATTGAGTATGCCTGCTGCCATAATGACCCCAATAAGGAGGGCGACGGTCAATGTTGTTGCAGGGCGCACGCCGTTACCTTACTTCGCTGGACGGATGGAGACTGCAGACGTGGCGCCATCGGCTTGTCCTGCATAGATATAGACACCGTCACCGGCGCCGACTCGCAGCACTTCCGCGGCTGATCCTCTATCAACAGCCAAAGCCACCATGCCGTATGAATCAGTGACAGCGCCAATGGCCCCGCCATCAATATCTGCAAAATGTGAAGTCATGCGTGCACTACGTACATCCTCACCAATAATTAATCGCAGCACAGGACCAAGATGCACTAAGTCTTCTGGTCCGATGTTCAGTTGGCAATTGCCATACACATCAACCCATGTGACTTCACAACGCACTCCGTCGCCATACGTCGCATGCGTCTCATTGGTAGGAATCGGCACGAGCCCCGGCATCACACTTGCTGAGTCAATTTGTTCACCAATTTCTTCAATGGCTCCACCATTG
>CALPPK020000246.1 GCA_943325435.2 Bifidobacterium breve | reverse complement strand
TACTGCAACGTCACCAGTGCGTAGCCAGCCATCAGGTGTAAAACTTTCGCGAGAACGAGGATCGTTGTAGTAGTCAGAGGCAATCCATGCACCTGCGCACTGCAATTCACCCTGTGATTCACCATCCCATGGCAACGGTGTTGTTGTGCCTGGTTCAACAACACGCATTTCAACACCAAAGCTGATGAGTCCAACAGTTGTGCGCAGTTCTGCTTGTTCAGCATCTGACAACAACAAATCTTCTGACGACAATGTGCACACTGCTGCAATCGGACTTGTCTCTGTCATGCCCCACGCTTGCAAGATGGGCTTGCCGGTTTGCTCGCGATATGCCTCACTCAGTGCCTTTGGCACAGCGGAGCCTCCGCACGGAATCACGCGAATATTGGATGTGTCGCGGCCTTTCAATTCAGGCAGAACTGCCATCCAGATAGTTGGCACTCCTGCTGGCACAGTGACTTTTTCTTCCACGATCAAATTGGCAACTGCTGGTCCTGACAAATCAGGTCCTGGCATCACCAAAGTCGCGCCGCTTGCAACACCTGCGTGCGCAAGTCCCCACGAGTTTGCATGAAACATCGGAACAACGGGAAGAATGATGTCAGATTCGTTAATGCCGACAGAGTCGGCCATCATGCAGCCCATTGTGTGCAGGTATGTACTGCGGTGGCTGTACACAACGCCCTTTGGGTTGCCTGTGGTGCCGCTGGTGTAACACATGCTTGCAGCTTGATTTTCATCAACGATTGGCCACTGCACCGGAGCAGCAGCTGCAATCAATGATTCATACTCGTGCACTTGGAAACCAGGAACAGAAGTTGGCACTTCACCTTTGCCGTCATACATAAAGACAAGATGTTTCACAGTTGTGAATGTTGACAACAAAGGTTCAATCAATGGGTAGATCGATGTGTCAATGAAGATCACTTCATCTTCAGCATGATTAACGATGTACGTAATCTGCTCAGGGAACAAACGAATGTTCAGAGTATGCAAAATACGGCCGGAACACGGGGCGGCAAAGTACAGCTCAAGGTGACGTTGTGTATTCCAAGCAAAAGTACCTACGCGGCCTGTTGCTGAAATTCCGAGTGCATCCAGAGCACCTCCGAGGCGGCGTGTGCGATCTGCCCATTCGCCATACGTAATGCGCTCGCGGCCAGTTGCTGTGGCAGTGATGATTTGCTTATTGCGGTGGTACTTTTCCGCGCGATCAAATAGGTAGCTAATCGACAATTGTGTCGGCTGCATTAAACCCTTCATAGTGTCCCCCTGTATTTCAGTGGCTTTCCGCCACGACATAGTGAACCGTAGCAATGCTGTGACGCATCGTGAAAGCCCACAGGCACTACGGTTGCCCAGATGCGCAAACTACTCATTGCTTTTACCTCCGTGCTGTTTGCCGCTGGCACCATTGGTACCAATATCGGCCCTGCCTTGGTGGACGACCATCCGCTTCTCATCCTCATACTTAGTTCTCGTAGCCGAAATCTCTTTGGTGCCGTCCCGTTTATCGACCCATTTCCATTTTTTCTGATTGGATTCGTTCGACTACTGGTTGCCGCTCTCGCCCTGTTCTATGTTGGTCGGCTGTTCGGAGAACGCGCGTTGCGTTGGACCGAGTCTCAGGTTGGAGAAATGCCCCGCATTTACCGATGGACAGAGCGCATGGCTATTCGGGGCGGGTGGGTCGCAGCATTCTTTCTTCCGGGCTCAAACATTGCGTGTCTTCTCCTTGGCCATCTCCGGCTCGACCCTCGCAAATTCATAGCTGCCGTCACCTCGGGCATTATCTTTCGCCTCATCGTCCTTTGGTACGGGGGCAAACAATTTGAGAGCCAGATCCGATCTGCCCTTGACTGGATAGACCAGTACCAGTGGTGGATTGTCGGTGGGCTTTTTGCTCTCACGTTCTTTCAAACATCACGTCGAAAGTCCCCTGGCGCACCTGAGTCGTAAGCCTGCCTGTTGGTTAGGCTCTCCTACATGGCTCAGACATCATTCGGCGGCACGCCCGTCAACACCGTTGGCGATCTTCCTGTTGCAGGAAAATCACTTCCCACATTCACATTGACAGCTGGAAACTTGCAAGAGTTCAGCAACGACTCACTTGCCGGCAAGCGCGTTGTGTTCAACATCTTCCCAAGCGTCGACACACCAACATGTGCAACAAGCGTTCGTACATTCAACGCACTTGCGTCATCTCTTGATAACACAGTCGTGTATTGCGTATCTGCGGACTTGCCATTCGCTCAAGGTCGCTTCTGTGGTTCAGAAGGTCTTAGCAACGTACAAAACGCATCGTCATTCCGCACTGACTTTGGTTCAGTGTTTGGCGTAGGCCTTAACGAAGGCGCATTTGCCGGACTTCTTGCACGCGCAGTTGTTGTTGTAGACGAAAACGGAAAAGTTCTTCATACAGAACTTGTTTCAGATATCGCGAACGAACCAAATTACGATGCAGCAATTGCATCGCTGAAGTAACTACAACAGCGAATCAATTCCCATCGTGAGACCTTTCAGGTCTCCGACTTTGCGACACGCCAAGACAACTCCTGGCATAAAACTGACACGGTCATTTGAATCGTGACGTATCACCAAGGTCTGACCAGCAGTACCCAAGATCACTTCTTGTGACGCAGTCATTCCCACCATGCGAACGCCGTGTACGTGAATGCCGCCAGGACCAACACCACCGCGCGCACCAGGGATTACCTCGTGCTTTGTGGGGTCTGCTGCCCATTCATCACTTGCTGCTGCCATGCGCTGTGCCGTAACCATTGCGGTACCGCTCGGTGCATCAGCTTTTGCGTTGTGATGGAACTCGATGATCTCGGCAGTTTCAAAATACGGAGCTGCTTGTTCAGCAAACTTCATCATGAGAACTGCACCAATTGCGAAGTTGGCTGCAATCAGGCAATTGCTTCCGGTAAACGCCTTACCAAAAGCTGCAAGGTCATCATCTGAAAAGCCAGTGGTACCGACCACCGCGTGCATCCCGTGAAGCGCTAACCACGGCAGTGTGGTGCGTGCCGCAGCAGCAACGGTGAAGTCAACAACCACATCGCACTTGGCGTCGGCCAGTGCCTTCAGGTCTGCTGCAATGGTGAGCCCATGAACAGAACCGCCGCTGCCGACCAAGTCGACAGCGGCTGCTAGTTCTAGACCATCAGCTGCGACTATTGCGTCACAGACTGTGGATCCCATTTTTCCAGCTGCTCCAATTACTCCCACACGAATCATGTGAAAGACCGTAGTCGCTGGCAATGGTTATCGACGGCGACGATTACCGCGGTCTCCACCACGGTCGTCTCCACCACGGGTGTCGGGACCAAGGTCACCGAGCTCCGAGCGGATTTCGCTATCAAATTCTGCTTCGAATGAGACTTCGACTGGACCGTCTGCACGAGGCGCACGATCTTGACGAGGTCCGCGGTCTTCGCGAGGTCCGCGATCATTGCGATCACGAGAGCCACGGTCATTGCGGTCACGAGAACCACGGTCTCCGCGATCTTCGCGAGGTCCACGGTCACTGCGCTCACGACGTTCTCCGCCGCCGCCGCCACCAGGAAGGTCGTTGCCGTCTGCATCAACAGGGGTCAGGCTGACCTTGCCCTTGTCGTCTACATCTTCAACGCGCACCTTGATGACGTC
>CALPPK020000245.1 GCA_943325435.2 Bifidobacterium breve | reverse complement strand
CCACAGAAGTGCGTTGTTCAGGCGACGCAACTTCGTAATTATCTTCAGTGTTGCCATTTCCATACAACAACTGCAATGCAACCAAGAGCAACAGCAAACCGCCAGCACCCTGAAGCGCTGGTACAGAGACATGGAGATAATCGAGAACTGTGCGTCCACCAATGGCAAACATGGAGATCACAAAGAACGCGGTACCCACGGCCATGAACGCAGCTTTGTGCCGTTCTTTATCAGAGAGGCGTTGAGTAACTGCCAAGAAAATAGGGACGTTTCCAGGAGGATCAAGAATGACCAACATGGTCACGAGGACTTCACCAAATAAACGCATGCTGTGAGGCTAGATGAATTAGCGCAGTGCGTCGGCGAGCATCAGTGCGGCGAACACAAAAAAAGCGATTGAAGATGCAATTCGCACGGTCTTCGCCTGCAAACGATCACCCAAAGCTTTACCCACCACAATGGCCAATGCATCGGCAACAACCATGCCTACGGTTGAACCTGCCCACGTGCCCACTAAACCTTCAGAAGTGGCAAGCGTGACAGTTGCAAGCATTGTTTTGTCACCAAGCTCTGCCAAGAAAAACACTGTGCCCACAGCCATGATCACATGCTTCGATGAAACCTTCGTGCTCTCTCTATCTTCTTCGGTCAGTTCATCACCACGCAGAGTCCATAGACCAAAACCGATAAAGGCAAGAGCACCAACAATGTTGATGAAGTCTGTGGGTAGAGCAGAGCCCAAAGCCCCGCCAATTCCCACAGAAATCAAATGCACAATGCCTGTTGCCAAAGTAATGGCCACCAACACCGGCACAGTTTTATAGCGAGTGGCAAATGCCAAAGCCATTAACTGGCTCTTATCCCCCAACTCCGCAACGAAGATCACACCAAAAGATAAAAAGAAAGCGTGCAACATTAGATATTGAGCTGTTGCATCTTGGCTGCGAGACGCGTGTGGCTTGTCATCATCTCATTCACTTTAGTGCTCACCAAGTGACCGTCTCGCACAATTGCTTTCCCGTGCACGATTGTGTCACGCACAGACGTTGGGCCACAACGTAACCATGCCTCAATCGGGTCTGCAATTGCGCCCGCAAACTGAATTCCGGTGAGATCCCAGATTGCAATGTCGCCCACTTGGCCCACAACAATCTGGCCAATCTCACCCAAGCGACCAAGACAACCCGCGCCACCAATGGTTGCAACTTCTAATGCCATTCGTGCATCAGCAGCATCTGCACCATTCTTTAACTTTGCTAACAACATTGCTTGACGTGCTTCCAACCACAACGACGCAGAGTCTGCACTCGATGAACCATCAACACCCAAACCAACATGCACGCCTGCTGCTCGCAAATCAACAACTGGTGAAATGCCTGATGCCAAAATGAGATTCGAAGACGGGCAATGTGCTGCGCCAATACCAGCAGCACCCAACGCCTGAATCTCATCATGATTCGGCATCACGCAATGCGCCACCCAGGTGCGATTACTCAACCAGCCCACTTCTTTCAAGTACTCAAAAGGCCTGCAACCAAATGTTGCGATAGAGAAATCGTCGTCTTCAGCATTCTCTGCAAAGTGTGTGTGCAACCGCACATCGAGCTTCTCTGCAAGTTCGGCAGAACGAATCATCAAATCTTTTGTAACACTAAATGGAGAACACGGCGCCAAAGCAATGCGTGTCATCGCACCAAACGAACGATCATGATGACGCTCAACAGCTACTTGTGACAGCGCAAGAATTTCATCGTCTTCCTGCACAACATCATCGGGTGGCAATCCACCATCTTTTTGTGACAACGACATAGAACCGCGCGTTGGATGAAAGCGAATACCTAAATCTTTTGCGGCTGCAATTTCAGCAGACAATAAATCTCCGCCGTTGCGTGGGTGCAAATACAAATGGTCGGTGCTTGTGGTGCAACCACTGAGCGCGAGTTCAGCAAGGCCAATCCACGCAGAAACATGGGCTGATTCTTCATCAAGTGCACGCCACAACGGATACAACGTTTGTAGCCACCCGAATAGTGGCGACGATGTCATCGGTGGATACGCACGAGTCAGGTTTTGATACAAGTGATGGTGCGTATTGATAAGACCTGGAGTGACTAAGCAACCGCTCGCATCAATGCGTTGTGATGCTTCAGGCATTACATCGGTAGATGCGCCAACGCCTGAAATAAGACCATTGGTAATTGCGACCCAACCACCAGGAAGTTCTTGTCGATCGGCATCAACAGTTGCAACCAACCGTGCGTTGTATATAAGAAGGTCAGCAGTCATAGTTGTGACCTCTCGGTCTATTACTAAATATTGGTATCAAGCAATTCACTGCCCTCATGGCGAACTTCTGCATCTTTGTAGAGCAGATGTCCGAGGAGACCAGCGAGTGCTGCCGTGGAAAGTCCAACGACAATTGGAAAAGCAAGGAGGATCAGAACGAGAATGATTGCACCAGGCATGGAACTACTTCTTCTTTCGAGCAGCGGACTTCTTCGCTGACTTCTTGACGGTCTTCTTAGCAACGCTCTTCTTGGTTGCCTTCTTTGCAGTGGCTTTCTTCTTCGAAGTTTTCTTCACAGCAGACTTCTTAGATGAAGACTTCTTCGCTGTTTTCTTCGCGCCACCAGTAAGTGGCTTGTATGCCCACGCTTCAATCTCTACAGCTCCACCGAATGGCAACGACGCAACACCGATAGTGCTTCGCGCCGGACGTGCTGTTCCAAAACCTTTTGCGTACTGCTCGTTGAACGTTGCAAATGTGTCCATGTCGGTGAGGAAACACAATGTCTTTGCAATGTCATTCACTGTTGCACCCATTGAAGCCAATTGCGCCTTCAGGTTCACGACGGCCTGAGCCGTTTGTGCAGCAACTCCGCCTGGCACCAATGCACCATCTTTCATACCCAATTGACCAGACACGATGATCCAGTCTCCGGCGCGAACTACAGGGGTATATGGGGGGTGAGGTGCATTTGCCATACCCCAACCTTACGCCAGAGCACCGAGGGCATACCATTGACTCTGATGAATCTGCCCACCTCCTTTAGCCGCCGTCGATTTTTGGCCCTCTCTGCCACCGTTGGACTGGGCGGAATCGTCGCAGCATGCGGTGGGTCTTCCCCCTCGAGCGATGGTCAATGGTCTGAGTTCTCTCCAGAGACTTCGGGCGACCTGCAAATAGTGAAGCGTTACCCATCCACCGGGCTTGTTGCCGGATCTGTACGTCTTCCAATTTCATTGGCCGACAAGAGTGGGGTTCTCGGTGCATCCGGAAATGTTTCTCTGCCTCAACAACTCACCGCACGAATAATCGACGCCGAAACTGGCGACGTCGTACATGATGCAGTGGTTGCGCAACAGCATGCAGAAAATCTCTCAGTTCCGTATTGGCCCTTTGTTTTCGAGATCGCAAAAGAAGGCATCTATTTACTGAAGCTCAACATTGCGCCAAACACAGAAAGTTCGTTTCAGATTGAAGAACGAAGCAATGTGCTCATGCCGCTTGTTGGCGATCAGTTGCCGCCGTTCGATACACCAACAACAGATAACAATCGCGGAGTTGATCCCATCTGTACTAGCCCAGATGGAGCGTGTCAGTTTCACGCGCAAACATTGACAGAAGCACTGAAATCTGGAAAACCAGTTGTG
>CALPPK020000244.1 GCA_943325435.2 Bifidobacterium breve | reverse complement strand
TCCTTGTCGTCTGTCATTGGGTTCCCAGTTATGTGCTCAATCGGCGGTGATCAATTCAGTCAGTTTCTGACTGGAATGTCTGAAATGGATCACCACGTTGTCACAGCGCCCGGCAATGCAAATCTCCCGGTGATACACGCACTGATTTGGTGGATGAACAGTGCGCTTCACTCCTTCCCGTCAGTTGCTGTTATTCCGTATAGCCATGACTTGTCCAGATTGCCGGCGTATCTCCAGCAACTCGTGATGGAGAGCAATGGGAAATCTGTTGGGGTTGATGGTCGTTCAGTTCTTGGTGGTACGAGCCCAGTTGTGTGGGGTGAAGCAGGAACGAATGGTCAGCATGCCTTCTTTCAAATGTTGCACCAAGGCACGCAAGTGGTGCCTGTTGAGTTCGTGACCACGGCTGCTTCGCTCGGCAATGAAGATGAAGCGCACGATTTGCTGTTTGCAAATGTGATTGCTCAGTCAGAGGCCCTTGCTGCAGGGCGAACTCACAGTGAACCACATAAGGCATTCGAAGGAAATCGACCAAGCAGTGTTCTTGTTCTGGACGAACTCTCTCCTCGTCGTCTTGGCTCATTAATCGCGATGTATGAGCATTCGACGGCAATTCAAGGCTGGCTAATGGGGGTGAATAGTTTTGACCAATGGGGCGTTGAATTGGGCAAAATTATGGCAGTAGATGCGGCAAAAGCAATTGCATCTGGCATGTCTGAGGATGAACAAACCATGACACACCCCCTGCTGAATTGGTATATATCAATTCGAAAAAAACTGCCACGCAACCAATAACAAAGGGGATAACCTGCCTGCAATGGCAAGTGCATCTTCGAAGCCCATCATCAATTCAGCGGAACGGATGTTGAATCTCGTCGCGTTACTGACAGAGTCAAATCGTCCATTGACGTTGGAAGACATTGGCAATGCCATGGCTAATCAGTACCCAGTAAAAGCCGAAGCTCGTCGCACCGCATTTGAACGTGACAAGAAGTCACTACGTAAATTGGGTGTGCCAATCACCATGCAAGTACTTGGTGGCAATGATGCCGGCAAGACCGCATATTCAATTGATCGCACAGAATACAAACTGATTAACTTTGATCTCACTGAAGATGAGTTGTCTGCATTGCAGCAGGCCGCAGCACTCGTTCAGATTGATACACAATGGGGAAAGCAAGCTGTTCAATGGCTTGGTGGAGACATCGATGAGTCCCCGTCTCGCACCGTCGCACACGTTGATGCCCGTTCCCAAGAATTACCTCTGTTGTGGTCTGCCATTGCAAAGAGTTGCCAAATTTCTTTCCCGTATCACGGCAGTGTTCGTACGGTTCATCCGTATGGTCTTATCTCACGCAATGGCTTCTGGTATCTCGTAGCGTTTGACACTGACCGCCAAGCGCAAGTTACGTACCGTGTCGATCGGTTCGAAAATGCAGCCACTATTGGTGCGCCAGAATCATTTGTTCGGCCAGCAGATTTCAACCTTGCAACCGCGTTCGAACGTGACCCAAAAGCTTTTGCTAGTGCAGATACAGAAGTTGCGATAGTGCGCCTCGATAGCCGCATTGCTCCTGGTGTCATTCGCGAACTTGGCGATGATGCCGTTGTTGGCAGCCGCAGCGATGGTTCAGTCGATGTTGAAGTGGCATGCGGCAATCGGATGGCTTTTCGGTCGTGGCTATACGCAATGGTCGATAGGGCGGAAGTCGTTTCTCCTGAATCAGTGCGCAATGAAATAATTGCCGATCTAGTTCGTCTTGCTGGAGGTAAATCATGAGTGCGAAACGTGGTCCTCGATCTTCAGAAGTACGCGTCAGTGGCTTACTGCGCATGTTGCCGTGGCTAATGAAACAAGAACGTGTATCGGTAGCCAAAATGGCGAAGCAGTTTTCAATGTCAGAATCAGATCTCATTGAAGATATAGAGATGGCCTCAATGTGTGGAGTGCCTCCGTACACGCCTTTTGAACTCACTGACATCTATATCGATGAGGGCTACGTCTTTGTCGGGGCGAACAAGCGATTTGAACGCAGTTTGGAATTGACATCAGCCGAAGCATTCGGGCTCAGTCTCATGGCTACTGCCGCGCGAGAATTACCAGGTTTCACTCGCGGTAAGGATCTAAAGAGCGCCATGAAAAAACTGCGTAAGGTTTTGGGCGACGATCTTGTGGACGTTGATATCGAATCACCAACCTTTTTAGCTGTTGTAACCGAGGCTGCATCTTCCGGACAACGCCTTCGAATTTCATATTGGACCCCGGCTCGAAATGAAGAATCGGAACGCACAATCACTGTACGTACTGTCTTTGTTGACCGCGGACATTGGTACATCCGTGCAGATGATGATGCATCGAACGACAGTCGACATTTCCGCGTTGATCGCATTCGCTCGGTTACCCCGTTAGATGAGTTTGTTGAAGTCTTTGAGACAACTGCTCAGGTACCTGTGTGGTTTGCCGATGCGTCGGGTAGCGCGGTTGTAACAGCTGAAGTCGCGGCTTCTGCCGCATGGGTGGTGGAAACGTATCCATGCACCGTGCGCGAAGAACGTCCAGATGGTTCTTACCTCATTGACATCGTGTCAAATAGTGATCATTGGCTTGGGCGTCTACTTCTTCGTGCCGGTGGCGCAATTACCATCGTGAGTCCTAGTGATATGGCTTCAGTACAGGCTCGTACTGCTAACGCCGTATTGGCGCGCTATGGCGCGAATAGTTCAGCCACCTGATCAACTGTTTCAACGCCTATTTCCTTCATTAGGTGCATGAGAAGCTGAGCGGTTGCTGTGGCGTCTGACTTTGCATCATGCTCTTTTTCTCGTTCGATGCCATAGTGCTCACATAACGCAAAGAGATTGTGTCGACGTGTGGTGTCTGCGCCTGTGGTTCGCCGTGAAAGTTCCAATGTATCGATGTGCACTTCAACGTGTTCGTTGATACCGACTCGTTCTGATTCGGCGTGAAGAAATCCGAGATCGAATTGGGCATTATGGGCAGTGAATACATTGCCTGCACTGATGTCCCAGAGTTTTTCGAGAGCTATTCGTAGCGGCATTCCGTTAGAGACTTGTTGCGCTGAAATTCCATGAATATGTTCGGCGCCGTGCTGGTATTCATCGGGATTCTCTGGTTTAACAATGGTGTCGAATGAATCAGTTATTTCTCCGTCGCCATTGACAATGACCGCGGCTAACTGCACTATTCGATCTGTTTCTGGATTGAGGCCAGTTGTTTCGAAGTCAACGACAGCGAATGAGACAGTGCGCAGTGTTTTTGTTGTTGTAGATAGTTCGTGCGATGTCATTGGTTGCACTGTAGAGCGGGGGTGGGGCAGGGTGATGTAATCATGGTGTGACATCAACCCGCCGGAGGTGTCATTACATCGATAATGGCTTGCTTGTCGAAGTAATCGCGCCAGAGAGAAATCTTTCCATCACGAATTTCAAAAACGCCAGCGACGGGCAGTGTTGCCCATCTTCCGTGAATCTCCACTCTGTCGTCGCGTTCATTCAGCACTATGCCTGATTCGAGCGTGCCACTAGAGGTTTGACGGAGAATCTCCCAGTCAATTCCCGTACACATACTGAAGAAACCATTCAGAGTGTCTTGAATCGCTGCTGGACCAAATGATTTGCCCATTGGCACATTGTC
>CALPPK020000243.1 GCA_943325435.2 Bifidobacterium breve | reverse complement strand
GGGTCGCATGGCCAGTCATCTGCCAGCCCCACAAATGTTGCGAGAAACCACCATGCTTCGCCACGGCCAGTAGCCGCGCCACGACGTGGTCCGTGGGCTCCGCCACTTGCTGCGGTAAATGCCAGCCAACTCAGTGCTCCATAGGGGCTGAGGGGCGCCGTGTGGGCGTGAGATAGACCAAGAGCGCCGAGAGCCTCTGGAACCCCACCTTCGACAACG
This sequence comes from Bifidobacterium breve, assembly GCA_943325435.2. The sequence continues at coordinate 3,436 of CALPPK020000243.1, read as the reverse complement.
CACGCATCAGCGTCGCCATTGGAGTGCGCTGTCCACGGTTCCACAAGACGGCGAAACGCATAGATGGAATCGGGGTCATCAACAGGGTCTGCGTTTGTAGTTTCAAGCGAGTCGCGACACGATGGAAGGTCTGGTGCTGGGAAATCAACGCCGTCGTCTGAGTAGTTCGCCATCACGTACGACGGTTCCCAATCCTGCACTTGCATCGGCACATCTAATGCTGTGGGTTCATCTATCGACACTCTGTCGCCGCGCATTGCGCGCTCGTGTGCAATAAGTGATCTGTCGTGTCCTGGTGCAAGATGCTCTTCAAGTTCATCCCATGTGTGATGAACAGAAATGATTTCACTAACCGGCCCTGGCATAAACGTGCGAGCAGTGTCATCTAGTGCACGCACTGCATCTTGCGCTGGGGCCCATAACGCGAGACGGTAATTGGCGAGAGTTGCAATAGGCCACAACTGTCGTCCCGTTGACACTGCACTGCGTGCCTCGTTACGGATACGAAATAATAGTTCCCAATCACGTGCATGGCATGTGGAATCAACGAAACGAACGAGTTCATCGAGATCTGCTCGACGAATCAGTGATTCAAGTTCTTCTGCCATACGTGCATTCTTACCTACTTCTGAGAAACAACACCATGTTGCTGTTTGCGAAGCGACTAGATGCGCCTACAGAAGGGGCCAGGGGTACTGATATCTGCTCTCGGGTGTTGGGAACACACGGTTTTCCAGCAACCATTCTGTGCGCTCGAGCATTGCTTCGATCTCGTTGTCGGAAAGCAGTGCCGCTACCGCGATTGGTACTGATTGCATCAGTGATTCAAGTGGTGACAAGAACGAGTCTGCAATCGTCTGACCTGCAAAGTCCCAGATGACTGTGCGGAGTTTGAAATCATCACTGAAGCACACACCGTGATCAATGCCCCAGATTGCGCCGTCGTTATCTAGCAACACATGACCACCTTTGCGGTCTGTGTTGTTCACCACCACATCAAACACGGCCATTGCTTTAAGACGCTCATGTAGATCGGGTCGTTGTTCGTAAATGATGAAGTAGTGCTCTTCTGGGTCGTAATCAATAAACAACTGCAGTGAACCTTCGCCAAGTGGCCCGTCGCGCATCACAGTGGGTGGAACCAAGTGGTAGCCGAGAGATTCACTCAGTAAGTACGCGGCAACTTCACGTTTGTACAGGCCAGCAGGGAAGTCCCACAATGGTCGTTCACCACGTAATGGTTTGTAGATGCCTTTGATGCCAGCTTCCGGTTCGCCCACCTGCACCAGAAACGTGGCGTTCGAACTGTTCGGCATTCTGCCTTCGATATCAATGGGGGCAGTGCTGAGCGCCTGAAGGGCTTCGGCGTCTGAAGACATGTCAGTTAAAGCGAGGGCAAGCGTGGCCAGAAGGATTGATGGGAGAGCCGCACCATTTGCATTCTTCACGACCTGCAGTGATGAACAGGTCAGCAGTGTCACAGAATGCACGAGCTTGTGCTGGTGTTAACAACACGCGAACAACGGTGCTTGGGTCTTCATCTTCATCTTCGTCATCTAATAGATCAAAAACATCGTCGTCGTCTTCGTCAACCAGAATCATTTCTTCCAGTTGCACCACCATGCGCATGTTGGAGCGATCAACTCCAAGGCCCACTGAACCGAGAACAAAATCTTGCTCAACCGGATTCTGCAATGTTGCAGTCGCATTGTTGACTGAGCCGGTCGTGTCAGGCATGTCGGCGAGCATGTTGCGAAGGTATTGCGCGAGAGCTGCTACTTGTTGCTTTTCACATTTCACAGACACTGTGCGTCCGTCGGCGCGCACTTGCATGTAAAAAGTACGTTCTCCGGGGGTGCCGATTGCACCTGTTGCAAATGCATCAGCATTTTCGAAGTCGTAGTAGAAACCCATGTGTAATCAGTGTGCCAGAAAACTTACGAAGGACGCAGGTCGGCCAAAGAACCACCTGTGGAGTTCACCGTAAGGACAATTGGGCCGTGGCCTGAGTAAGCAATAGCGCTGACTGAACACGTACCGATGACGATTCGCTGGAAGAGGTCGATATGGGTGCCCATTGCGTGGGCGACGGCGGCCTTAATTGGGTCTGCGTGTGACACACATACCACGATGCCACCAGGGTGTGCTGCACGAATTCCATCAAGGGTTGTAACCATACGAGTCTGCATTTCAGTAAATGACTCACCGTTCGGAAAACGAAAGGTGCTTGGCGAACGTTGCACTGTTGCCCATTCGGGCTTCTTCATCAAGGTGCCGAGTTGTTCCCCGGTCCAATCACCAAAGTCGCATTCCAGTAAACCTTTGTTGATTTTAACTCGCTGCTTAAGAGCCTTTGCAATAGGTGCTGCTGTTTCACGAGCACGCTCAAGTGGTGATGCATAGATGGCGTCTACCCGTGGCAATTCAGAAATGCGTTCTGCAACCATGTGTGCTTGTTGAACTCCGGCCTCAGCAAGATGTAACCCTGCTGCACGACCAGGCAAGATTTTGCCTGTGGTTGGGGTTTGGCCGTGACGCACCAACAGAATCAGTGTCGACGGACTATGAGCTGCAGGGGTTTTCTTGGAAGCCATTAGCACTCAACCTACTGTTCATAACTTCGAGTCACAAGATGACTGAGACCACTATCCGATGAATCGAGAAAAGATGAATGCGAGTGGAATTCCGATCGTGAGGTTGAACGGAAACGTCACTCCAAGTGCGAGCCCAAGTGACAAACCGGAATCAGCATCGGGTAGGGCAATTCGCACTGCTGCCGGCGCGGCGATATAGGAAGCACTTGCAGCCATGATGCCGAAAACTGCAGATCCGCCGATGGATAAGCCAATTGAATGCGCAGCAAGAATGCCTGCGGATCCAAAAACAATCGGCGTGATGATGGCGAAAATTGCCATACGAAGCGGCGGTCTTCCGCTTGTTGCGAATCGAGTGGCGACTGTTGCTCCCATGTCAAGCAGAAACAATGTGAGTAATCCGGAAAACATTCCGACAAAGAATGGCTCAACGCGGCTAAATGAATTGGCACTGCTGACAGCACCGATTACTAATCCACCAATCAGAAGAAGCACGCTTCGGCCTGTCAATACTTCATGTACTGCGGTACGCCAATTGACACCTTCGGACTTCATGCTTGCCAATACCAGTGCGACCACAATTCCTGGTACTTCGAGAATTGCCACAAGTGATGTCATGAACGGTTCAGTAATGAAGTCTGCTTCTATGGCAAAAATCATTGCGGCCGTGAAAGTGACAACCGAAACTGAACCATAATGAGCTGCAATTGATCCGGCATCTGGCGCGTTTAGCTTCAATAGTTTTGTTGTCACAAAAAAGACAACGACGGGAATTGCAATACCGAAGGCAATTGTGAGAAGTGCAGGTTTGGTCAGGCTCGAAATGTCTGAGCCCTTGAGGC
>CALPPK020000242.1 GCA_943325435.2 Bifidobacterium breve | reverse complement strand
CGATACATCACAAAGTTTTAATTATCGGTTCTGGCCCAGCAGGTTTAACCGCGGCCATTTATACAGCTCGCGCTGGATTACTGCCTTTGGTTATCGAAGGAGAGCCAAGCTCAACATCGGATCAACCGGGCGGCCAGTTGATGCTCACCACCGAAGTGGAGAACTTTCCTGGTTTCCCAGAGGGAATTATGGGCCCAGAGCTCATGGCTCGCTGCCGCGAACAGGCTGCCCGATTTGGTGCCGAGTTCATTACCGAAAAAGTTACACGGGTCGACTTCAGTAGTCGTCCATTTCGTGCGTGGATTCGCGACACCGAGTACAGCGCCGACAGTGTCATCGTCAGCACTGGTGCACAGTCGTTGATGTTAGGGCTTCCTGAAGAGCCTCGACTGATTGGTCACGGTTTGTCTACGTGTGCAACTTGTGATGGATTCTTCTTTAGAGGTCAAGAAATTGCTGTGGTTGGTGGTGGAGACTCCGCGCTTGAAGAAGCGCAGTTCCTTACCAAGTTCGCATCAAAGGTGCACTTGATTGTTCGTCGCGATGCGTTACGCGCTTCAAAAATTATGCAAGACCGTGCGATTGCGAACGAAAAGATTTCAATTATCTGGAATTCAACAGTTTCCAAAATTCACGGCGAAGACAAAGTGACTGGAGTTGAACTGACCGACACGCAAACTGGTGCAACAAGTGAACTAGGTGTCACAGGATTATTTATTGCAATTGGACACCGTCCGAACACCGACTTGTTTACAGGAGTGCTCGACATGGAGGATTCCGGCTACCTGATCACACGACCAGGTTCCACCTACACCAACATTGAGGGTGTCTTCGCCTGTGGAGACGTACAAGACCACACATACCGCCAAGCAATTACCGCTGCTGGTTCTGGATGTATGGCCGCAATTGATAGTGAGCGTTGGCTAGAACACCAGCACTCATAGGTCACATCTGGCGCAATTTCACGCTTACGCGTGTTGCGCTCTGTACTATTTCATTACCCGAACCGCGAAGGACTCGTCATGGCTCAATCAATCACCACCCTTACATCTGCAAACTTCGATGAAACCATTGGTAGTTCAGACACGCCTATTTTGGTTGACTTTTGGGCCGAATGGTGTGGTCCGTGCAAAGCCATCGCTCCAGTTCTGGCAGAAATTGCAACCGAGCAAGCCGGAAACATCACCATTGCGAAACTCAATGTTGACGACTACGGCGACATTGCGATGCGCTTCAATGTAATGAGTATTCCAACCTTGATTGTGTTTAACAAGGGTGAAGCTGCAAAGCGCCTCGTTGGTGCTCAGGGTAAGGGCAAGTTGCTACAGGAGCTCGCAGAATTTCTTCCGACTTCCCACTAACGCACGACAGTCGCGGCACCGCCGTTCACGATCTTCAGCGTCGACTTGTTGCTGCGAATATTCTTGAACATGACGCATATGTAGTTGGCGTGTATTGCGCTCGCACTGCTGAAGTCATTACAGAGTTTCAAAAACTACGTGGACTTCCAACCACAGGAATCTGTGATCACATCACGTGGACCACTCTTGTGGAGTCGTCTTGGGTGTTAGGTTCGCGCTTGTTGTATCTCACGTCTCCACACATGCGTGGTGATGATGTGCAAGCAATGCAAACCGTGCTCGCCAAATTAGGTTTTGATTGCGGTCGTGCAGATGGAATTTTCGGCGCAAACACATTGCGTGCGTTAACTGAGTTTCAACAAAACTACGGAATTACCGCCGACGGCATTTGTGGCGTGAACTCAATTCGCGCGCTTGAACGAACAAGTAGTCAAAGCGGAGAGGGTCCTGGAATTGTGACGGTGCGTGAGTACGAAACACTCCTCACATCGCAAGACAATGCTGAACGCCCGCGAATTGTTGTTGGTTGCTTTGACTCCGGTACACGCCTTACTCGCCTGCTTGTGCGCGAGCTTCGCAACCGAGGTGATGACGTGATGACTATTGAAAACGCCGACCCCCACACTCATGCGCGGATGGCGAATTCATTCGATGCAGATGTATATATCGGGGTTGCAGGCGTAGAAACCGCCGCGATTCAATTCGCCTATTACGAAACTGATTCGTTTACTTCCGCAGGCGGTCGGGTGGCAGCCGAACTCTGTGCCGAGTTCATTCGATCCACTCACCCCACCAGCGAAGTTGCAGTGTGCGGCATGCAATTGCCGGTTCTTCGTGAAACCAGAATGCCAGCGGTGATGTGCATGATTGGGTTGCTTGGTGGCGAGGATTTTGCCTTACAAACTGTTCCGGCCTTGGCCCAAGCCATTACACAGTGGAATAATCAACCTCTGTAGAAGTTATCCACAGGTTTATGCACACTCTGTGCACAATCTCAAGTTCGTGTTCACGGTGAACCTTTACCCAAGACTCAGACGTGTTTATTCGTCAAGGTCGGGACCTTCGGTCATCAATCGATAAATTCGCTCAAGATCTTCAAGGTCAGCAAATTCCACCACCATTTTTCCGTGCTTGCCAGACAAGGTAACGGTGACTGGTGTGGCCAGGTGCTCGGACAATAAGTCTTCAAGCTCATGTAGGCCTGGTTCTTTAACAACCGTAGTTTTGCCCGCAGTTCCGGGCTTTGATTTTGTTCCCGTTGCCCCAGGCTTTGGGGTAACCGTGGTGGAACCCAAACTTGGGTTCATTGCGTTGCGCACTGCCTCTTCAAGACCGCGAACAGTCAGGCCCTGTTCCACCGCTGTGCGAGCAAGTGACTCTTGCAGCGCACGGTCTGGTGTGCCGAGTATGGCTTTGGCGTGGCCGGCCGAGAGTCGACCTTCGGCAAGAAACTGCTGAATGGTTGGTGGCAGCGTCAATAACCGGAGTGCGTTAGTGATCGCCGACCGACTCTTGCCCACCTTGGACGCCACTTGCTCGTGTGTCATCGAGAAGTCTTCAAGCAGTTGCTGATAAGCGGCTGCTTCTTCTAAAGGTGTGAGGTCCTGGCGATGAAGGTTTTCAACCAGGGCTTGCTCTACCGATGAGACATCGTCGGTCACTCGCACAATGGCTGGAATGGTGGAAAGACCCGCACGTTTTGAGGCTCGCCAACGGCGCTCTCCTGCAATTAACTCAAATCGGTCTGGCGTAGAAGACGGACGAACCAATACTGGCTGCAACAATCCAATGGCCTTAATGGATGCAGAGAGTTCTGCAAGTGAGTCTTCATCAAAGTGGTTTCGCGGCTGGTTTGGGTTTGGGTCGATAGAGGAAACCGAAATTTCCTGCAGTCCTGTGCCCGTTCCACCGCCGTCACGAGTTGACATCACCGTTGATCCCGTTGGGATCAGAGCGTCTAATCCTCTACCGAGTCCCGACTTGCGCGCCACCACTCACCTCCAATGCCACTGCTCGATACGCCTTTGCGCCAGTTGAATTTGAATCAAATGTGGTGATTGGCTTGCCATGGGACGGAGCCTCTGCCAAGCGCACATTGTGTGGAATCACGGTTTGACACACCTTGTCACCAAAGTGTTCGCGGACTTCATTGACCACATCACCCGACAGTTTGGTGCGGGTATCGAACATGGTGCAGATGATGCGACTTACACCCAAGCCTGGATTGAGGTTTTTGCTGACCAAATCAACGTTACGCAGCAACTGACCAAGACCTTCCAATGCGTAGTACTGGCACTGAAT
>CALPPK020000241.1 GCA_943325435.2 Bifidobacterium breve | reverse complement strand
TTCACTTGCTCGACAGCACAGGGCTGTCAGTGAGTACAAAAGGAGTCGGGAAAGTTCGTGGGTTCGTCATTTACACACCTCCACGTTCATACTGAGTACTCCATGCTCGATGGAGCAGCCCGACTCGACGAGTTGGTGTCAAAGGCAGTCTCTGACGGTCAACAAGCTCTCGGCATTACTGATCACGGCAATATGTACGGCGTCATCGAGTTCTACAAAGAATGCGTCAAGCAGGGCATCAAACCGATCCTTGGTACCGAGGCATACATGGCGCACGACCATCGTTCAGAGCGCATTCCTCGAAGAGGGCGGCTTGATGACAACGGAGGATCTGACGAAGGTGGCCGAAAGCAGTACTACCACCTCACTTTGCTTGCCGAAAACAATGAGGGCTATCGCAATCTCATTCAGTTATCTAGCCTTGCGTTTCTCGAGGGATATCACTACAAACCTCGTGTCGACTGGGAATTACTAGAGAAATACTCGTCAGGTCTCATGGCGACCACAGGTTGTCTCGGTGGGCATGTTCTGCAGTCGTTGTTGAATGGCGACGAAAAGGGAGCAATCGCCAAGGCGTCTCGACTGCAAGACATTTTCGGGAAAGACAATTTATTCGTCGAATTGCAAGACCACGGAATTGCCAACCAGCGAACCACCAACCCGAAACTGGTTGAGATTGCGCGAGCAATTGGTGCGCCAATAATTGCCACCAATGATTCGCATTACGTCAACCAAAGTGACCACATGGCACACGACGCGTTGTTGTGCGTGCAAACTGGTGCATTGATGCGCGATCAAGATCGTTTCCGATTCGAAGGAAATGAGCATTATCTAAAAACCGCAGCCGAAATGCGCTCAGTGTGGAAAGACTTGCCAGAGGCATGTGACAACACATTGCTCATTGCTGAACGTGCACAAGTCGATATCACCTTTGACGAATATCAGATTCCTGACTTCCCAATTCCGGCCGATTACAAGACGCCTGCTGATTACTTGTCGTTTCTTACGTGGAAAGGCGCTCAACAGAGATGGGGCGACAACTTGCCGTCGGCAGTTGTTGAACGACTCGCCTTTGAATTGAAAACAATTAGCGACATGGGCTTCGACGCTTATTTTCTGATTGTCTGGGATCTCATTCGTCACGCTCGCGAATCAAACATTCGCGTTGGTCCCGGTCGTGGATCAGCTGCTGGTTGCGCTGTTGCATACTGCTTGCGCATCACAGACCTAGACCCGTTGAAGTACGACCTTCTGTTTGAACGCTTCTTGAACCCGTCAAGAATCAGCATGCCCGATATCGACATGGACTTTGACTCGCGCTATCGCGACCACATGATTCAGTACGCCGCTGACAAATATGGCCGTGATCACGTGGCTCAGATCATTACCTTTGCCACCATTAAAGCTCGTAACGCGGTGCGTGACGCTGCTCGAGTGCTTGGGCATGAATACGGAGTTGGCGACCGCATTGCCAAACTAATGCCGGCGCTACAACAGGGGCGCGACACTCCGCTTGCTGCGTGTTTTGAATACAGCGACGAGCATGCAGCTGGGTATCGCGAAGCTCAGGGCTTGCGTGACTTGGTTCTGGCAGACGAGATTGCAGCAAAAGTAGTTGAAGTTGCAAGAGGGTTGGAAGGCCTGAAGCGATCAGACGGTATTCATGCCGCTGCAGTGGTAATCACGGGCAAGCCGCTGATGGACTATCTGCCAATTCAACGCAAAGGTAACGATGCTCCGATTGTTACGCAGTATGAAATGCACGCCGTTGAATCATTAGGTCTTCTCAAAATGGACTTCCTCGGTCTGCGAAACCTTGACGTCATTGCAGATGCAGTTGCCATGATCAGAGAACAAACAGATCCTGACTTTGACATTGACATCATTTCACTTGAAGACACGGAAACCTTTGAGTTGCTCGGAAGGGGAGACACCATTGGTGTGTTTCAACTTGAGTCTTTGCCAATGCAGAGTTTGTTGCGTCTCATGCGCCCTACGGCATTTGAAGATGTTTGCGCAGTTATCGCGCTGTATCGCCCAGGTCCAATGAGCACCAAAATGCACACCACCTACGCGAAAATCAAGAACAACATTGAAGAACCTGAGTACTTCCACGAAGATGCTCGAGAAGTGCTTCATGACACGTACGGACTCATGGTGTACCAAGAGAGCATGATGCGTGTTGCTCAAAAGTTTGCGGGCTATTCGCTTGCCCAAGCAGATAACTTGCGCAAAGCCTGCGGTAAGAAAGACCCGAAAGCAATGGCGGCCGAAGAAGGGTCCTTTGTTGATGGTTGTGAAAAAACCGGATACGGACGACCACTAGGCGAGAAGTTGTTCGACATCATTCGTGGTTTTGCTGATTATGCATTCAACAAGAGCCACGCATACGGCTACGGATTAATCGCGTATCAAACTGCATATCTCAAAGCGCATTACCCCGTTGAGTACTCAGCATGTTTGTTGTCTTCTGTGAAGGGCAACTATGAAAAAGCCGCAGTGCATCTTGCTGACGCCCGTTCCATTGGAATCACGGTGTCGAACCCAGACATCAATGAAGGTCGCTCAGACTTTGCGGCTATTACAGCTGATGGCCAGAAGCGAATTGTTTTTGCTTTGTCTGGAGTTCGAAATGTCGGAGAAGGAATCGTTCTTCAGATTTTGGAAGAACGTGATCGCAATGGTCCGTATGAGTCATTCCATGACTTCGCGCGACGCGCACCTGAACAGGCTCTCAACAAGCGTGCTGTTGAGTCGCTAATCAAGGCAGGGGCATTCGATTCATTCGGGCATCCTCGCCGCGGTCTACTCATGGTCTTTGAATCAATCATTGATTCTGCAGTTGTGGCTAGACGCGAAGAAGAAAAAGGAGTCATGTCGCTGTTTGGCGAAATGGAAGATGCATCAACTACGGGGTGGAGCGCAGAAGTAACCATTCCCGACATGCAGTTCACAAAGCCAGATCAGTTGCGCCATGAGAAAGAAATGCTGGGTCTGTACATTTCTGATCACCCACTACGTGGGGTCGAACACGCACTACGTCGGCTTGTTACAAGTTCAATTCAAGAACTTGAAGCGCGTGAATCCGGAATGGTCACAATTGGCGGAGTGATGTCGAGCCTTAATCGTCGCTTCACTAAAAAGGGCGATCAGATGGCCACTTTTGTGTTGGAAGATATGGATGCAGCCATTGAAGTAACTGTGTTCGCAAAGGTGCTGGCCGAATATGGACACCTGTTGTCTGATGACTTAGTTGTCACCATCACCGGCCGTCTCAATCAACGTGATGATGCGCCGCCAAGTTTTTCAGCGCAGAGAATTTCAGTTCCTGAAAATCTCGGAGACAAAATTGCGGAAGTTGAGTTGTCGCTTCCGTCAGGTTTCACTGCCGAAAAACTTGAGAGGCTCAAAGCGATAATCGCTGAGTTTCCCGGAACCTCGCCATGCAAGGTGAAGTTGGCTGGTGGCAAGGTATTTGATCTGGGGCCATCTGGGCTCGTTGACTTTGAGAAGGCCTTGGGGCCATTGCGCGTTACCTTTGGCTCTAATGCAGTAAAAATCATCTAAATAACCCGTGATTTCAGGAATTGGCTTCTGGCAATGGCAGAATAGAAGGGTTGTTGTCGGCACTAGTGCCGCCCGAGTGTCATAGGGAGTCACCCAGTCAATGTCGTTGGAAGT
>CALPPK020000240.1 GCA_943325435.2 Bifidobacterium breve | reverse complement strand
TGACACGTTACGCAGAATGAGTTCGTCGACTTGCCCGCCCTTTTTCTCAAGTTGTTCTCGAAGTTCAGCCATGAGTCGGTCGGCGTCTGCCATAGAAGCTTCTAGTTCGTTGACAGATGCTTCCAATTGTTCAATATGAATCGCTTGATCTTCATTGAAGCCGCCACCATCTGACGAACCGCGCGACGAAGAGTCAATGATGTCGTATTCAGTGCGCGGCGGTGGCGGTACACGAGGCGATGCAATAGAACGTGCCGCAGTATCGAGAATCAATCGCACAAGTCGGTGACGTTCACGTGGCAGTGATGCAGTAGGGAGTTCGCGTGTGTGGACAATTTCAGGTTCAGTTTTCCCGGCCCACTGCACGATGACGCAACCAGGACCAAGAAGTGAGTAACGCGACAGTGATTCAAATCCGCGCAGTGCTTCAGCACTTGTGATGTGGAAGATATGTGCGAGGCCTACAAGCGGACCAGCACCAACTGCTAAGAGAAGTGCGCTGTGTCGTTCGTAGTCGCCAATTTCAACTACGACTGGCAGACGACGACTAGGTGCATCGATGAAAGCGGCAATGTTTTGTCCATCAAGTTCTGTGCTAGCAACATGCACAGAATCTGTAATGAATTGATTCGCATCTTCAGTGGGAACTGTTGTGAGAACATCGCGAACAAGGCGAGCAATACGCGGTGGTACTAGTTGTGGCGTGTACGGGACAACCTTTGACGTTGTAGGGGTGGACAGAATGCGAATATCAAAGGTGAGAACACCACTCAAGAGAACGACAGTGATGGTGAGTGTCTCGACATGTGTACTCGCAGCTCCACTTTCCGTAATCATCATTCGAAATACAGGGTCGTCGGATGATTCGCGTGTGACTCGAACTGAAGTTCCAGGTCCACGTGCATCAAGTGGGTAATGAAGCAACATCCAATCGCTCACTACATCGATGAGTGCAATGCGTTGTTCTTCGTTGCAGTCAGCAGTAGTGAGAGAGAGCGCGTACGTGGTGATCATGGCGTCACCGCCTGCGGCCTAGCGGTAGGGCTGCAAGGCCTCGTGAACCGAGGCAAGAAGGGAAGTGACCACGGCTGCATCATCAGGGTCGAGTGTAAGCAACCGGTCGAAGGCTGCCGACTCGATATCGATGGCGGGGTGCAATTGATAGAGCTGGTGCGGGGCCAATTGGGGCTCGGGGGTCTGCAAACGGGCACTTCCCGGGCTTTCGCGGTCAATCCAGCATTGGGCTGCCGAGCCAAGAGCTTGCACTGTCCAGCCAGCCTCGAGCTGAATTGACCAGGGGCCAGAGGGGTCAAGGCCCGTCATCACACTGATGGCGTCGGGAGCCTGACGCACCGGAACTTGCATTCGCATGATGGGGCCCGAGTGGTCATTGTGATTGATGTCTGCCACCACGGTGTCTTGCGCAACCGCTAATACCAAAGGATCTTCTTGTAGTCGCGCGGAAGATTCATATTGAGAAGGAGTGACTATCTCCCATACCCAAGGCCGACCACCAGTGTCGAGGGCAGGAACATTCATGCCTACCCATGCCACGTCGAGGCCTGGCATTGTTACTCGTCGCCAGGTGAGTGTGTCGTGGTTCTCGGAAAGAGAACGTTTCACTCCGTCGACGATTGTTTGCACATGAGAATGTTTGTCTGTGGTGGCCTGAGAATGGTGGATACCCCAGTTAGTGCGAGAATAAGACATGCCAGTTTTTGTTCACGAGGACATCAGCATCAACTATGAGATTGTTGGTTCAGGCCCGCGTGTGTTGTTCTTCAATGGTTCTGGTGCGACCCTTGAGTCTGCAGCTTTGTTCATTGACGCGCTTGCACAAACATGCGAAGTGCTTGCGCACGATCAACGCGGCTTGGGGAAAACTTCTATTCCAGATGGCCCGTACACAATGGCGCAGTATGCACAAGATGCAGATGCACTTCTGAATCACGTGGGTTGGTCTACTTGTGCAGTTGTGGGCATGAGTTTTGGTGGAATGGTGGCGCAGGAATTTGCAGTCACATATCCAGAACGCGTTGAACGACTTGCACTCTTATGTACTTCTGCTGGTGGCGATGCAGGGGCGTCGTATCCACTACACGAGTTGGGTGCACTTTCTGCTGAAGAGAGAAACCAGAAAATTCTGCTGCTGACTGATTCTCGATTTACAGAAGAGTGGTTGGCATCTCACCCGTCTGACTTGAAGATGATGAGACTTCGAGCTGAGCAAGCAGCGCAACCCAAAGCAGATGAAGTGCTTCGTGGAGAACGTCTGCAATTGATCGCTCGAATCGGTCATGATGTGGCAGATCGTTTACACAAGGTGGCGTCGCCAACGTTTGTGATGGCAGGTCGGTTCGACGGAATTGCACCACCCAGTAACTCTCACGAAATTGTGAAAAGAATTCCACACGCAACGATGGCCGAATATGAGGGTGGCCATATGTTCGTGGCGCAAGACAAGTTGGCCCTAAAAGATCTGTGGGCTTTTCTTAGTGGCGATTCGTCGGTGCAAAGCGGTCAATCATGAAACCAAACATCCTTCTTGTCACTCTTGACCAGTTTCGAGGAGATTGTCTTTCTATTGCGGGCCACCCCGTTGTGCAGACACCGCAACTCGATCGGTTAAGTAGGGCCGGAGTCAGATTCAGTCGCCATTACAGCCAGGCATCACCATGCGCACCGGGGCGTGCGTCTTTGTACACTGGCATGTATCAAATGAATCACCGCGTTGTAGCTAATGGCACGCCACTTGATGACGGTTTCGACAACATTGCTCGTACGGCACGGCGTGCTGGGTATGCACCAGCTCTGTTTGGCTACACAGACCAGTCCATTGATCCACGCGTTACAGAGTCAGCAGATGATCCGCGACTTCAAACGTATGAAGGTGTGCTTCCCGGTTTTGATTCCATTGTGGATCTCACTCGTGGATATGGACCATGGAGACGTTTCTTAGCGGCCAACGGACATGATGCCTCTGGCGGGGTATTGCATCTACTTTCAACCGAGCATGAACGACCTGCAGACATGAGCGTGTCGGCATTCATGACGAACGAATTGCTTAGTTGGATGGGCGAGCAATCTGAACCGTGGTTTGCTCATGCAAGTTTTATTCGACCACATCCTCCGTATTCAGCAGCGGGGCACTTTGGTTCTATGTATTCGCCAGACAATGTTGGTCAGCCAATTGCACGCGCCGAATCTGTTCCACCGTTCCACGAAGTGATGCTGCAATTGGACAGTACAAAAGCACCTACGGATGTGGATGAACTGGCGCACATGCGCGCTCAATACTTTGGCATGGTGAGCGAAGTGGATTCTCAACTCGGTCGTGTGTGGGATTTTCTTGAGTCGACTGGGCAGTGGGAGAACACGGTCATTGTCGTTGTAGCCGACCATGCTGAACTTCTCGGCGATCACGGTTTGAAAGAGAAACTTGGATACTGGGAAACTAGTCAGCACATCGTAGGAATTGTGCGCGACCCTAGGCATGCAGACACGCACGGAACAGTGATTGACAAGTTCACTGAGAACGTTGATGTTTTTCCAACGTTGTGTGACGTCATGGGTATTGACATTCCGGCGCAATGCGACGGCGTTCCTCTCACGCATTTTGTGCGGGGAACGGAACCACCATGGTGGCGTGACGCGGCGCATTGGGAGTATGACTGGCGATTTGTT
>CALPPK020000239.1 GCA_943325435.2 Bifidobacterium breve | reverse complement strand
ATTGAACTCAGACGGAACCCCCATCGATATCAAACCTCGCAGCCGCGACGTCACTGACGGTATTCAAAAAGCAGCAGCACGTGCCATGTTGCGCGCTGTTGGCCTCGGTGATGACGACTGGGTAAAGCCTCAAATCGGTATTGCATCTGCGTGGAACGAAATCACGCCATGCAACATGTCATTGCGCCGTCTCAGCGATCATGCAAAAGCCGGAGTGCGTGCCGGTGGTGGCGTGCCAATGGAATTCGGCACCATCACAGTGTCTGACGGAATCAGCATGGGCCACGAAGGAATGCGTGCATCACTTGTATCGCGTGAAGTCATTACAGACAGTGTTGAAACGGTTGTTCACGGAGAGCGTTTCGATGGCTTTGTCGGCCTCGCCGGTTGCGACAAGAGCATCCCTGCAATGCTCATGGCAGCAGCTCGTCTGAACCTTGCCAGCGTGTTTGTCTACAATGGCTCAACAATGCCTGGCGTTTACAAAGGCAACAACATCGACATCACCACAGTGTTTGAAGCAGTGGGTGCGTGTGCTGCTGGCACAATCACTGAAGGCGAACTAGCCGACATTGAAAAAGCAGCATGCCCTGGTGAGGGTGCATGTGGCGGAATGTTCACTGCAAACACCATGTCATCTATTGCTGAAGCATTGGGTATGAGTCTTCCCGGAAGTGCATCAGCACCAGCAATTGATACCAGCCGCGAAGGTGATGCTCATCGTGCAGGCGAAGCAGTCGTGAATATGTTGCGTCTTGGCATTCGTCCTCGCGACATCATGACAAAGAAAGCTTTTGAAAATGCCATTGCTGTTGCGAACGCTTTTGGTGGAAGCACCAATGCAGTACTGCACCTTCTTGCCATCGCTAACGAAGCAGGCGTTGCTCTAGACCTTGACGATTTCAACAGAATTGCTGACAAAGTGCCACACATTGCGGACACGAAGCCAGGCGGCAAGTACCACATGTCAGACATTCACCGCATTGGCGGCGTGCCTGTTCTCATGAAGCATCTTCTCGATGCAGGTTTGTTGCACGGCGATGTAATGACATGCACCGGAAAGACCATGGCTGAAAATTTGGCAGAGATCAATCCGCCTGCACCAGACGGCGAAGTGATTCATCCGCTCAGTAACCCAATTCATACTGAAGGTGGAATCAACATTCTCACTGGCTCACTTGCACCAAAGGGGTCAGTTGTCAAAGTTGCAGGTCTCAGCAAAGAGCAAATGCAATTCGAAGGCCCTGCTCGCGTGTTCGACGGTGAAGACGGTGCAATGAACGCAATCATGACTGGCACCATTAATCATGGCGACGTCATCGTGATTCGTTATGAAGGCCCGAAGGGCGGCCCAGGTATGCGTGAGATGCTCGCAATTACAGGCGCTCTCAAAGGTGCAGGCCTTGGTTCAACAGTGGCGCTCATTACTGATGGTCGTTTCTCTGGCGGCACTTGGGGCTTCTGCATCGGACACGTTGCGCCCGAAGCAACTGATGGTGGCCCAATCGCATTCGTGCGCGAAGGCGACCTGATTCGTGTCGACGTACCAACAAAATCTCTTGACCTTTTGGTCAGTGAAAAAGACCTCAAAAAGCGTCGTAAGGGCTGGGTTCCTAACCCTCCTCGTTACACAACTGGTGTACTGGCAAAGTTCGCAAAGCTCGTTCAGGGCGCTGAAACAGGCGCCATCACAAACCCCACGATGTAGCCCACGGGGAGGGGACCCCCTACCCCTCGCACGACACACCCATATGGCAAAGTGAACCCCTGAGGCTCAACGCCTCAGACACTTTTCGATGGGAGACCGAATGTTCCGAAGACGGCCAAAACGAAGTCAGATCTAATTCTCAGCAGGTACCCACCTGCAAGGGGATTAGATCTTGATTTTTGTAACCAAACCGCCGTTCACTAAGGAGCATCCGCATGTCATCACCCACCAACGACCCTTTCGAGGGTTTCGATCCGAATGAATTTGACACTTCATTCGCAGCTATTGAAAAAGCAATCACGTCTAGCGAACCCATTGTTCGCGATTTCAATCGTCACTTCACAGATCTGCTTGGCGCTTGTCCAACTACAGACGATGGCAAGTGGCTCACGTTGAACAACGACGGTGAAGTTGCGTTTCATCTCACACTTGTCGATGCGTTTCGCCTCACTACTGCAATGCAAGAAATTGAGCGTCTCATTGATACAGCAGATGTGCGCACAAAGGTTCCGTCGTACAAGAAGGCATTGGAATACGTTCCTACTTTGTTCACGCAATTGCAGATGAAATCATCTCCTCATTTGGTACGCCGCCGCGCACGGAAGGAGCAGTAAATGAACTTGCAAACACTTTTTAACGAAGGCCTTGAGAACTGGTCGATGAGCATTTCTCCACGCCAACTCGAACGCGTCATGGCAATGCAATCACCTATGAACACGAATAATTCATCGGTTGTATGGGTTCAATCAATTGGGCCGGCTACCCGCCGTTGGTTCACGAAGGCATATCTCATTCACTCATGGGTCGATGCTGCAGGTGATGTCACAGATCCGAAAGAGCAAGTGGCAATTCCAGAGATCTTTCTGGACTCCATGCATGATCTTGCGTTGGCATACGGCCAGGTAGTAATCACTTTCAATGAAACAGAAGATGTCTTCATTGCTCGGGCAGGTGATGAATACATCTGCATTGATCAAGTAGACGAGTTTGACACTGATGTTCAGATCGTCGGAATGTTGCCAGCCGAACCAGAGAATACGGGAACGTGTACCGCAACATTGCCGGCCGACATGTTCCATCGCGTAACTCAGTCGTATTTCTCTTCACTTCAAGCACTCCCTGCCGAGAATCCGTTTATGCCTGCGTTTACTACTTTCGAAGTAGGAGATGGATGGGTGCATCACACGTCAGATTGGTCGCGTTGGAATAAATCGCCATCGTCTGGTGCAATGCGCGCTGAAACAGTCGGGTCAGCCACCGTCACTGTGTTCGGCCCATTTTTGTGGGCGTCAATGAACTTAACTCCAGAAGGCGGAGACATTACATTGCACATTGTCGGAGCAAATCCGGAAGCGTTGTACATCACGGGTGACGATTGGGGTTTTGGAGTCCCTGCTTGTTTCGAACCAATGGTTCGTTGGAAGACTTTTTTGTCAGGTCATTTTTCAGAGGCCGGGTATTCACCTGTCGAGAAAAATGTGCCCTTGACTCAAGAATCGGAGTCCTACGTTTCTGGAACAACAGTGATCACGGCACAAATATTTGAGTCTTTGAATGACGCTCCGGAATTTATTCGTTTCTCATCTCCGGTTGCTCGCACCACTTCTTTGTCGGAAGACACGATGATGGAGTTGTTGCAACTGAATGCAGAACTGGCAAACGCAAAACTTGTCATCAAAGAGGGCAGTGTTTACGTAGTAGTTGATTCCGCTATTTTCGGTCCGAAGGGTACGTTTGCACGCGATGTTGCATTTATCGAGCAAGCAATCAAGCGCTGCGAAGGTTTGGATAGCTATCGCGGTTTGTTTGCAACAACTACGTAGTAGCGCGGCGTGCAACGAGCGCACGCCAACCAAACATGGTGATTCCTAGGAAGACTGTGGCGACAATGATGAAGGCAAGGGCTGTGCCGCGATTGAAAACCATGTTGCGTAACAACATGCCCATAACCACTGTGTATCCCCACACCATGTAAGTGT
>CALPPK020000238.1 GCA_943325435.2 Bifidobacterium breve | reverse complement strand
TCGCCACCTCACTAAGTCCCCAGAGGCCACACTTGAAACTCGTCCGACCACCGTTGTAGGCATTAGCGACTTCAGCGGCACGGTTGGCAGATCTGATGGGTTGAAGGGCGTGCTTACTTTGCTCGCCAGCATCAACGTGTTTGTTGGTGTCTTCAACATGTTTCCTCTGCTGCCATTTGATGGTGGCCATGCGGCAATTGCCATTTATGAACGGGTGCGTTCGCGTAAAGGACGGCTCTACAAAGCGGACATCAACAAGATGGTTCCACTCGCCACCTTGGTGGTCGGGCTTTTGTCACTCTTGCTTTTGACTGGTTTATACCTCGATATCACTCAACCACTCGGGTAAACGGCCGCGGAACTGACAGACTGAGACACATGTTCGAGCGTCGCAATACTCAGCAAATCATGGTGGGCAAAGTTCCAGTGGGTGGAGGGTCACCCATCTCGGTGCAGTCAATGACCACCACGAAGACCGCTGACGTTGAAGGCACATTGCAACAGATTTATGCGCTGGCAGCTGCAGGGTGTGACATCGTGCGTTGCACATGCAATGACCAAGATGCCGCTGAAGGGCTTGCACAAATTGTGCCGCGTTCACCAATTCCGATCATCGCTGACATTCACCACCAATACAAGATGGCATTGGCTGCAATGGAAGCAGGTGTTCACGGTCTTCGTTTGAATCCTGGCAATATTCGAAAACCAGAGCACATCAAAGCTGTTGCTTCTGAAGCGCGTGATCGCAATTTGCCAATTCGCATTGGCGTCAACGGTGGTTCACTTGATCCATCGTTATATGAAAAGTATGGCGGGCTTACTGCGGCTGCAATGGTTGAGTCAGCAATGCATGAAATTGCGTACTTCCAAGAAGTTGATTTCAATCTCATCAAGATTTCTGTGAAAGCAAGCAACGTGCCGCTCATGGTTGAGGCGTATCGCATGTTGGCCGAAGCAACAGATATTCCATTGCATCTCGGAGTTACAGAAGCA
The DNA here is from genome assembly GCA_943325435.2 of Bifidobacterium breve. Next base: position 2,696 of record CALPPK020000238.1, on the reverse strand, counting down.
GGTCCGCCTCCAGCTGGTCTTATCAAGGCCACCGCCGGAATTTCGACTTTGCTTCTTGAAGGTATTGGCGACACCATTCGCTACAGCCTTACCGCAGATCCTGTTGAAGAAGCGCGTGCCGGTCGTCAACTGCTCGAGGCGCTCGGTTTACGCGAGCGAAAGAATGTCGACCTCATTGCGTGCCCTAGTTGTGGTCGAGCAGAGATCGACGTCATTGCTGTTGCCAATAAAGCGCTAGCAGCTTTTGAACATAAAAAACTTCCTCTACAGATTGCTGTCATGGGGTGCGTAGTTAACGGACCAGGCGAAGCACGTGAAGCTGACCTTGGTATCGCAGCTGGCAACAAACGTGGTCACCTGTTCGTTAAGGGGCGCAATGTTGCCGTTGTGCCAGAAGACGAGATGGTGGAAGCGTTAGTTGAATGGGCGGAGTTCATTAATGAACACGGCACCGATGCTGCAATTGCCCGAGCCGATACAAAACTTGCTGAGCGCGAAGCTGCAAAAGACCGGTCTCAACTAATGGATGAAAAGGGCGAAGACGCCAACCATTCAGCGGAGAAGATTGTAGAAATCCGAAAAGCGGTTCAGAACTAGTTCTGAGTGAACATCCAGGCAACGTTGTGAGTGCCTGGAACTGTTGTGAATTTGTGTGAATCTCCAGCTGGCAACCATGTCATGTCCGGACGAGCATCGGCTCCAAGTGGGCCAAAAAAGAATCTGTGAGCATTGCTGGCCTCGACGGTATGCAAGTTCTCCCAACTTGTTGAAGCAACAGAGAAGGCAGAAGATGGCGACGCGTATTCCGTCCAGTGATCATTCACGGTTGTTGCTGAGATTGGGTGTTCCAATGGGGAGGTATCAACGATCCGCAAGAGTTCAGCAACGTCTACATGTTTCGTTGTAAAACCAGCACGCACCACATTGTCTGACGATGCCATAACTTCAATGCCTGCCCCATGAAGATAGGCGTGCAGGTTTCCGGCAGGAAGAGAGATTGCTTGTCCTGGTTGCAAGACAATGTGATGTAGCAATGGGGCGACGCGTAATGCGCGATCAGCGGGGTATGCATCACTGAGGCGCTGCATCCAGCCAGGAACCGCATTCATTGACGGTGTTGTCCGTTGGTCGAATGCCCACAACAAATAGCCGTCAATGCCGTTTTGGTCGAGAACATCTGCTTCATCGTTCCAACCAAATTGTTGAAGGCGTTCGATTGATGAGTCGATTGTGTCGAAACCACAAAGCGCTTCGAACTCCGTAAGAGCAATAAGTATTTCGGGCTTATCCGATGGGTCCTTGTACACACGTTTCGGATCAGTGAGTGGAATACCTGTGGCGTTTTCTCTAGCAAATCCGCGTTCAGCTTGCTGGCGTGTTGGGTGCGTTTGTAACGACAGCGGTGATGTGCAGGCAAGTACTTTGACAAGCATTGTCATCTCGCCGATGTCATCTGACAACACAGGGCCATCTTCTGTATCGAGTCTCGATGGCGCAGACGGGTGTGTTCCGAACCACATTTCCGCCCATGGTTGTGAGTTGCTCGGTAGCTGGAACAAATCAGGAATAAAAGTTGGGTCGCCCCAGTCGTAGTGCTGTGGCACACCTATGACACGGCGAAACATTGTTTATCCTTCGCGCACCAATGCAACAATGCGTTGCACTGCATCGGCAAGAGGGACTGCTTCGTTGGTGCCCGCATGGCGGTCACGCAGTTCGATGTTTCCTTCGGCCAGAGATTTGCCAACCACAACAATGGTGGGAATTCCAATCAATTCAGCATCTTTGAACTTGACTCCGGGTGATACGCCGTTGCGGTCGTCGATCAAGACTTCCAGTCCTTGTGCTTCAAGTTCAGCGCCAAGTTTTTCACCAGCAACCGTGATGTCGTCGCCGTTCTTTCCGGTGACAACAATGTGCACATCAACCGGAGAAATCGCACGTGGCCACTTCAAGCCGATGTCATCGTGGAACACTTCGGCAATTGAAGCAACAGCACGTGATACGCCGATGCCGTATGAACCCATTGTGACAACTACTTGTTTGCCGTTCTGATCAAGTACTGAAAGGCCAAGCGTGTCTGCGTACTTGCGGCCCAACTGAAACACGTGACCAATCTCAATGCCACGTGCAATTTCTAAAGGTGCACGACATGATGGGCATGGGTCTCCGGCTGCTACTTCGACAGCTTCTATTGTTCCGTCAGCTGTGAAGTCTCGGCCGTTTACTAAATGCAGAACATGAGAACCCGCAACGTTTGCGCCTGTAACCCACTCGCTACCAGCAACAACCGAAGGGTCGAGAAGATAACGAACGCCAGTTGCACTTGTTGCGCCTAGCACCTGCGGTCCGATGTATCCACGAATGAGGCCAGGATGCTTAGCGAATCCCGCGTCATCAAGTGGTTCCACTTCAGATGGTGATACTTGCGCTTCGATTCGTTTGATATCTGCATCGCGGTCGCCAGGAACTCCGACAACTAGTACTTCTGTTGAGCCATCTGGATGACGTAGCTGCAGCACGACATTCTTCAATGTGTCAGATGCTGCCCATGCACGATCAGCGCGAGCATGATTGGCGTTAAGAAAATCTACGAGCGATGCGATGGTGGGGCAGTTAGGTGTCTCGACAACGGCGCTTGCTGCGTATGAGGCCGTGTCTGGTGAAAGAACTGCTGTTGTCACTGCTTCGGTGTT
>CALPPK020000237.1 GCA_943325435.2 Bifidobacterium breve | reverse complement strand
GAGCTATCCAGCTAATTCTTGCCGTGCTCCTTTACGTGCTGTTCTTCCGTTATCCGGGATTCACACCGTTGATTGTTCTCACTCTTGCATTCGACCCTGTGATGCGTTTTGTCGCTAGTCGCGTCTTGAGTGTCACCTCCACAAGAAGGCCACCTGGCGCAGCATTAAATGCCCCGGCCTTTGTTGTAGCAATGCTGTTGTTCGTTACCTCAATCTGGGGATAATCAAGTTCATTGTTGATGGGGTAGCGGCAGTTGGCTGTATTGCAAGATCGTTGGCTCTGAATCCGAGATGAACCTATTCATATTAGATGGCAAGTGAAACCTCGGGGATTTACGCGTGAGCAACATCTATATGTGATAAGGCTGTAGAACAAAGTATTAATTCATCAATCTCTGAAAAATTGATGAATGAGAGAGTTGATTACTTATCTCTGAAAGGAATGTCTTGGTGGAAAAGATAATTCCTGCGCCAGCACCAACCGTTAGTTCGGCGGCGAAATTAGTAGAACTACCTGATGATCAGATGAATGTCATTTTTGAGGGGATGAGGGAATACATCGGTGTCCATAAACCCGTGTTTGATGTCTTTGGTGAGATCATCGATTGTCACTTGGTGAAATGGAACCCGGCTTATAGCGCGGTGCGAAACAAAGTAGTGGAACACGGGCAATCACTTGTTCAGACATATTTCGAGCCACTTGATGCTTTGAAGTATGTCAATCGCGCATGGAAAGAGGGATCATGTGAACAGGTCTTCTTCATAGGAGACGATGTTCACGATAAATACCGGACTGCGGGTGAAATTGTCTACATAACAGTCGTGTGGCAGAGGGTAGGCGAATTTATCTTGGAGATGGGAAACGACTTAAGTGACTTCAAGAAAATTCAGATGAAGCTACACGACCAAGAAATTGCGGTTCTTGAGGCTGAAAATGTGGCCGCTGTTGTTGAAGAACGGGAACGCATTGGTAGGGAAATGCATGATTCAATCATTCAACAGCTGTACGCAGCGTCCTTAACTTTGCAAACAGTTTCCACGGTTGATCCTCAAAGCGATACTTCTCGGCAGTTATCCGTAGTTGCCGAGTTGATTGATAAGACAATCAGTGAAATTCGCCATCAAATTATGAGTGGTGATAACAGTTCAATTGTTGATGCACGAAGCGAGATTTATGACATAGCAACTTCCATGATTTCTGGATCCAAGGCATTGATTACAGTGGAAGTAGAAGCCGGGATAACTATTTCTGCAGTCATAGCGCCTCATTTTCGTTCAGTCATCAAAGAAGCAACGTCTAACGCCATCAGGCATGGACATGCGGTGCACATTGCCTACTCCTGCATTCGTATAGATGGTGAGTTACGTGTCGTCATCACAGATGATGGTCAAGGATTCTCGCAGGACGTTTTGCTCGGCCATGGGCTCATCAACATGCGCCACCGTGCTGAATTACTTGGCGGAACTTTAGAGATTGTGAAGAATGTTCCGCGCGGAACACGCATACAGTGGACAGTTCCAGAAACAAACCACAAGGTCTTCTCATGAAACCTGAACACAAGATACGCCTCGTGTTGTGCGATGACCACGACATGGTACGTGAGGCCTTGGCGTTGTTCCTATCCAAGGAAAAGAACATAGAAGTGGTTGGTTCTGCGGCAACCGAAGAATCTCTATTACAACTTGTGAAATCAACAAATCCAGACATTGTCCTTCTGGACGTTCGACTTGGTGGTGAATCGGGAATCAACATTCTGCGAAAACTGCGGGAAGGCAATACTGGCCAGAATGTCATTATGTTGACGACGTTTGAATCAGATCTTGCGCTGGTAGACGCATATGAAGCAGGGGCAGCAGCATTTCTGTTGAAATCTGCTCATGTGCAGAACATGCTGTCCACTATTAAAGATGTGGCAGATGGGCGTCGGCCATTTGACGTTGTGGAAGTACGTGCAGCGATGGCGCGATTAGAAGCGACTGGAATGAGCGTCTTGCAAACACTTGATGACACAGATCGAGCAATCTTGCGGGAACTGGCAAAAGGTTCGAGCGATCAGCAAATCGCTGCTGTGGTGTTTCTGAGTGTCCAAACAGTGCGCAACAAGGTTTCGCGGTTACTGCGTAGATTTGATCGAGAGAACCGCACACAGATTGCAGTGTTTCTAGCTGGATTACCGGACGACTCTCTCTGAGAGTCAGTTAAATAGTGATCATCTAAGAAGTATTTTCATACTTCACTTTCGGGATTAAAACTCACAAACTCAGGATCGTGCCTGAGATTGAATAGGTGTATGCCCACGCTTCTTACATTCGAATCAGTTGAGAGTGATTTCATTTCGCGTGTCGCGTCTGTCTTACACAAGGTCGCTATTGGGGTTCGCTTCGTTAGTTCCATCCTGTTTGGACTGGTTTTCCTGTTTGCTACAACTCTTCTGGCGTACGGTGTGATTACTAACGGCCGCCAACCATCGTTGTTCGGTAGACAAGTCTTTGCTGTTACGTCGGGTTCAATGGCACCGGAAATTGAAACTGGTGATGTGATCTTTACAAAGTCGATTACAGCTACCACTCAAAATCAGCTTCGGATTGGCGATGTTGTGACGTTCCGGGCACCAAGCAATGAGACTCTTCTGATCACCCACAGAATTGCAGAGATTTCTTTCGATAACACTGGATCTCAGGTGCTTGTTACCAAGGGTGACGCGAACCAGTCAGATGACCTGACGAGCGTTCCGATTTCAAATGTCGTTGGTGTGTATGAATTTCGAATTCCACGAATTGGCTTCTTGATGAATACCAAGGAGATTCAATTCCTTATTCTGTTTCTCGGTCTGACTGCTTCGAGTGCACACTTCGCATCCAAAATCTTTTTTTCACTCATCACACCACTCAAGAAGGTAACTCAATGAAAACTTTGTCAATGCTGGCTCACACCAGCGCAATAAAGCTATTGGTAGCAACAATGGCACTTGGAATATCGGCTGGATCAATTGCAATGAGTTCTACCTCGGCATTGTTCAGCGCTAACCAATCAGGTAGTGCCAACACTTTTGAAAGCGGGACTGTGACAGTTGGTAACGGCCCTGCAAGCACGGTGTGTACGTTGAGTGCTTTGATGCCAGGCGATTCGTCCACTGGTTTTGGTAGCGGCTCTGCCGCACTGACGCCGTGCTCATATAACGTTGTCTACACCGGTTCTGCCTCAGCATGGCTCGCTGTCGATGTCTCGATTACCTCGGGTTCAACAGTCCTATATTCAGGTACATCAACAGGACTTCAACTACTGGTTGCAGTTCAGGGTGGCGCGACAATTGTTAATGGTATGACTTACAAAGTCATTAGTGGGGTAGACACTGCAGTTGTAGCCGGGACACCGGTTACCAATGTGTTGTTGTCTACAACCCCCGCTGTCACCAGTGCCGCCGTGCAATTCAACGTCAACTATTTGTTGCCGTTGCTTGCACCGAATGCTCTTCAAGGTGGTTCGGCAACTGTGACATTGACCTTTCATGCAGTGCAGAGCGCAAATCAAGTATTGGGATCATGTCTCGCTGGCCGACAGTGCAACACCATCACTTGGTCGTAAAGGCCTGTCGGGCACAGTGGGCCCCATTTGTGGTAACTGTTCTCATTGCAGTCACATTTGGCAGGATCCCCCCAACTGTGCCCGGCACCTCTTCACTGTCTTCGGCG
>CALPPK020000236.1 GCA_943325435.2 Bifidobacterium breve | reverse complement strand
TCGCTGAAGCCTTCCACCCATTGTTGGGCTTCTTCTGTATGGCGGGTGATGCCATCAAAGAAAGTGCCGAGCAACTGGGATGTACGTAGCCCCATGTTTTCGAATGCTTGGTTGATGAGCAGTTTGTTGAGCGCAAGTTGGTTAGCCGGAATATGACGAAAGCGTCGCGCTTCTTCTTCAATGAAAGCGCCAAGTTCATCTGGTGGGCACACGTGTGAAACGAGCCCGATGCGATACGCGGTGTCTGCATCAATTGCGCGACCAGTGAGAATGAATTGTTTGGCATGCTCTAGCCCCAGGCGATATACCCACATCATGGTTGTCGGAGTTCCGTATATGCGGCTCGGCGCATAACCAATGTGCGCATCTGATGCCATGTAGAGCAAGTCGCAACACATCACGAGATCTGTTGCACCACCAATGGCCCAACCTTTGACTTCACCAAGAACTGGTTTCGGGCATTCCCAAATTTTCATGAAACGTTTCACGTTGTTTCCCATGAACTGCCAGTCACGCACTGGGTCCCATGCGCCCTCGCGTGGCTCCGGTCCCTTAGCTCCGTACGGCGTTGACCATTTACGTTGTTCGTCAGCGTCTGAACCAGATGGACTTGCAGCTAAGTCATAGCCAGCAGTGAATGTGTCACCTTCACCACGAAGAACGATTGCGCACACATCAGGTGATTTTGTTGCCCGGTCTATTCCGTCGGCGATTCCTTGAATAACTGCATCAGTCAGCGTATTTTTCTTGTGCGGACGATTGATTGAAATGATCGCAATGTCATCGCGTTCCACATAAAGCACAGGTTCTGTCATGAAGTGATTCTGACAGATAGATCAATGGTGTTGTGCGGTCAGACCTTTTCAAGGAAGATGAGCGGAATTTCACGCTCAGTCTTCAATTGGTATCCGCCATAGTTTGCATATTTTGCAACAATTATTGGCCACATTTCGTCACGCTCGTCAGAGGTTGCAATGCGGGCTTGGCGTTCGTGTTTTGCTTCGGTTTGAGTTTCTACCCAAACGGTCGAATTGGCTCGCAAGTTCACGAACCATGCAGGGTGGTGATCGTCGCCGCCACGCGATGCGACTACTACATATGTATCGCCTTGTTGAATAGGCGAGGTCAACATGCATTCGCGAGGTTGCCCAGAAGTGCGGCCAGTCGTCGTGAGTTTCAGCACGGGCATATTGCCGGCGTTCCATCCTTTTTTGCCGCCTGACACGGTGAGGATTGTTTTATGAACAAAGTTCATAGTTTTGAGGGCGAAGTCGCTTGGCATTTTCACAAGGGTACTTCTCAAGCAGTGTGACTTATGTGTCTGCCTTCGGTTGATGATTACTTGCCAAGTACAATCGGTTCCCGCATGTTGAAACGTCTACTCACTTCAGTTCTCGCCAAATACAAGGGTTTGCTGTGGGTGGTCATTGCGTTTCAGGCAATCCAAGCAGTTGCCGGGCTATTCCTGCCCACCTTGAACTCAGACATCATCAATAACGGCATCGTGAAAGAGGATCTGGGGTACATCTGGCGCATCGGCGGAATCATGTTGCTGGTCACGGTCCTTCAGGTGGCCTTCTCTGTTACCGCTGTCTATTTCGGTTCAAAAGTTGCCATGGGGTTTGGGCGTGACGTGCGGCGAAGCCTGTTTCACCAGGTGAACGATTTTTCTGCTCGAGAAGTTGCACAATTCGGAGCGCCCTCACTGATCACGCGAATCACTAACGATGTGCAGCAAGTGCAAATGCTGGTGTTGATGACCTGCACCTTGTTGCTCAGTGCGCCCTTCACCTCAATTGGTGGTGTGTTCCTTGCGATGCATCAAGACCTTGGGTTGTCGCGCATCTTGATGTTTGCCATTCCAATTCTTGCTGTGCTGCTTGGACTCATCATTGGCAGCATGGTGCCATCATTTCGCAAGATGCAAGAGCGAATTGACCGCATCAACGAAATTCTTCGCGAACAGCTCACTGGTATCCGCATTGTCCGCGCTTTTGTACGTGAGCCAGAAGAGAAGAAGCGCTTCAGTGATGCAAACGCAGCAGTCACTGAAGTGGCATTACGCGGTGGTCGCTTACAAGCCTTGATGTTCCCAACGGCAACTCTGATTATCAATATCTCAAGCGTCGCTGTTGTGTGGTTTGGGTCAGATCGAATCAATGACGGCCTAATGAAGCCCGGTGCGATGATTGCATTCCTCACGTATCTCACACAGATCTTGATGTCAGTAATGATGGCCACATGGATGGCGGCTCTCATCCCACGAGCATCTGTAAGCGCGGAACGAATTCAAGAAGTACTTGATACTCCTACTTCGGTCGTTGTCTCTGAAAATGCGATTACAGAACTACAACAGACCGCTGTTCTGCAGTTCGACTCCGTTGGTTTTCATTATCCAGGCGCGGAACTTCCTGTTCTCGACAATGTTTCTTTCACTGTGAGGGCAGGCCAAACACTTGCTGTTATCGGAAGTACAGGTTCTGGCAAGACAACATTGGTCAGTCTTATTCCACGTTTGTTCGATGCAACCAGTGGTGTTGTGTCACTTGACGGAGTTGATGTACGTGACCTTGCTCCTGAAGCATTGTGGTCACGGGTCGGAATTGTCCCGCAGAAGCCGTACTTGTTCTCAGGCACGGTTGCCAGCAACTTGGGCTACGGCAAAGAAGACGCCACCGAAGAAGAAATGTGGGCTGCGTTGCGCACGGCTCAGGCTGAAGACTTTGTGCGCGCAATGCCGGGCGGGCTTGAAGCTGTCATCGCACAAGGCGGATCAAATGTGTCTGGCGGACAACGTCAACGCCTCGCAATTGCACGGGCGCTTATTCGTCACCCAGAGATCTATCTATTTGACGACTCATTTTCAGCGCTTGACCTAGCCACAGATGCACGGTTGCGTGAGGCATTGGCACCGTCAGTACGCGATGCCGTTGTTGTGATTGTCGCTCAGCGAGTTTCTACCATTCGTGATGCAGACCAAATTTTGGTACTAGAAGATGGCGCCTGCGTTGGTCTCGGTACACACGATGAACTGTTGGCTTCCTGCTCTACATTCCAAGAAATCGTTGAGTCACAGGCCGCAGTGAATGAGGGCGTGGCATGAGCACTGAGAACGAAACCAAAGACGAAAAGAAGCCAGCCCAGCACATGCCGGGTTCGGAGTTGCGTACTGCTCGTATGAGCACGGTGGGAATGCCCGTTGAAAAGTCGGAGAACTTTTCGGCAACTGCAAAGCGTTTAATCCGGTTGATGGCGGGCGAGAAGTACCTCGTGATACTGATCATGTTTCTTGCCGTTATCAGCGTTGCTTTAGTTGTTCTCGGCCCCCGAATACTGGGTCATGCGACAGACATTTTGTTTGACGGACTCACAAAGCGTGACGGACAAACTGGCGTCAATTTCGAGTCCTTGCATCGCACATTGATATTCGCACTTGGGTTGTACGTTCTGTCGTTCATCCTGGCGTACAGCCAGACATTCATGCTTGCTGGTGTAGTTCAACGAACCATGTTCACATTGCGTGCTGATGTTGAGGCAAAAATTCACAAACTGCCACTGAGTTACATTGACCGTCACTCGCGAGGCGACCTATTAAGTCGAGTCACGAATGACATCGACAACATTTCTCAGAGTTTGCAGCAGTCATTAAGTCAACTCATCACTTCCTTGCTCACTATTGCGGGCGTATTGATCATGAT
>CALPPK020000235.1 GCA_943325435.2 Bifidobacterium breve | reverse complement strand
CTCATTGCTTGCCGGCGTTCACGCCGTGTTGTCGGTGATGCTTCGCGCCAACCAAATCGTGTCTGGTCTTGCCCTCGTGATCTTTGGTACGGGGCTTGCAAACTTCCTTGGCAAACCAGCCGAAGGAAAGACAGTCACCACTCTGATTAAGCCATTGTCATTCGGCCCACTCACAGACATTCCTGTAATTGGGCCCATCGTGTTTGGTCAAGACATCATCACGTACGGCGCAATCGCAGCAGCCATTGCATCATCGTGGTACTTGTTCCACACCCGTCCCGGTTTGGAATTACGCGCTACAGGCGATGACCCTGCAACAGTCGATGCCCAAGGTTTGTCTGTGTCCACCATTCGCATTCGTTACACCTTGTTCGGCGGCGCACTGATTGGTCTCGGTGGCTCGTGGCTCATGCTTGCGCAGAGCGCTGCATCGCATCAGGCTTCCACTACCAACGGAGTTGGCTGGATTGCACTTGCACTCGTAGTGTTCGCTAGCTGGCGACCCATCCGCATCATCTTTGGCGCGGTGCTCTTTGGCTTCACACTGCAGTTGCCCTTCACATTGCAGGCAGAACAAATCACATTTGTTCCGACCGCTCTGATGCAGATGCTTCCGTACGTTGCAACCTTGGTTGCACTGATCGCACTCAGCCGCCCAGGCAGCAGTAATCGCCTCGGAGCACCTAAAGCTCTCGGCATACCGTTCGTCCGCGACGAACGCTGAACGATAAGTCCATAATCGGGGGCATCAATTGCCTGGCAGGCAGCCATTGCTAATCTGTCTGCATGAAATCACATTCATTCTTCCTCCGAATCGCAACAGTTGCAGCTGTTGCCCTCACCACAGTCGGTGTCATGGGGGCGTCCCCCGTTCATGCCGCTAACTCGTACTACGTCAATGGTCTGGACCCACTTTTCGAACAGAAACTGATTGACCTTGGTATCGATACCACCATTGATCAGGAACTAGACCTTGAAAAGGTCGAGGCGGTGACATCTCTCAATCTCACTGGGCTTCAATCGACTCAGCTAAGCGGACTCGAGTTATTCAAGAATCTGCAGACTCTGAATCTGACCGGTGTCAATCAGTTGACGTACCTCTCCTGGTACCAAAACGGAGCTCGTGGACAGTTGTCCAACCTGATTCTGTCTGGCAACACTGCATTGTCAAGTTTGGCCATTGTCAACCACAGACTCACGTCTTTTTCGACAGTGGGTCTGCCAGCGCTACAAAGTCTTTCACTGGATGCAAACTTTCTCAGCTCTATTGACCTGAGCGGAAGTCCACTTCTGTCATATCTCTCAATTGGTCAAAATAGATTCAGTACTCTCGCAATCACCAACACTCCGCTACTCACTAATCTCAATGCCTCAGAAAACCAACTGACTTCTGTTTCAGTAGTCGGCGCTCCAAAATTGACTGACTTGTACGCAAGCAACAACAGACTAAGCAGCTTTTCGGTTTCACACCCGGCCGTACTCGAGAGGTTGTCGTTGTCAGTTAACAGATTTTCATCCCTCGATCTCGCAGCGTTTACCGCACTTCGATCATTGGATGTGGGTGGGAATTCACTTACTTCGTTGTCAATCAATGGCATGGGCAAACTCTCCACACTCCGTGCATCTACAAATAAGATCAGCACTCTTTCGGCAACGGGGACGCCGAATATCGATTCGATCTCTCTCGAAGGAAACAAACTCGCCACCTTTGACGCCTCACTTTTCCCTCTCGTCACGTCACTGAACCTCGGCAATAATCCGCTCGGTTCCTTGGCCCTGTCTAATTTGTCTCGTCTCACTGAATTGTTCATTGACAATGCCAAAATGTCATCACTCAGTCTTGTCAATTTGGCTTCGATGGCAAGCCTGAACGTCGGCCCTACGTTCAACGGAAATCCATCCTCAATTTCAAATCTCGTTGTCGATCAGCTTCCATTGTTGACCAGTCTCAATATGGATGCGATAAAGATCAACTCCATATCGATCAAGGCAACTCCAATCCTGCAGTTCCTCTCATTGGCAAATAACAATTTGTCAAGCATCGACGTTGCAGGTGCTCCACTCCTTCAAAGACTCAACGTGCGCCAAAATCGTTTGTCTGGAGTAGACGTGAGTTCGAACACCCAATTGACGTCACTCGACGTCTCAGGAAACCGTTTGACCGCGTTGAACGTTTCCACATTGCCCCGCCTTGTGGACATGTCTGCCTCTGATAATCAATTGACAACATTGGACATCACCACCAATCCGGAGCTGTCGTATCTCCAAGTTGGTCGGAATAACCTCACGACAGTTGACGTCTCGAAGAACCTTGCCCTCACGGGCTTGTATCTCCAGCAAAATAAACTGACGTCACTGAATGTTTCGAACAATCTCGATCTCGAGACTTTGTCGGTTGGTCGTAACTTGCTCACCTCATTGGATGTTTCAAAGAACACCCAGCTGGCCATCCTGGATGCATCCATCAACAAGCTCAAGGCAGTAGATCTCGCGAGCAATCCGAACCTTACACAATTGATTCTGACGAGGAATCTCCTCAAGAAAATCGATCTGTCGAAGAACCCGAATATCTCATACCTTGATCTGGGAAGTAACGCCCTTACGAGCATCAATGTGAATATCTTGCCCAGGTTGACTGAGCTCACGCTCAGCGCCAACAAGATCAAGAAGTTGAGCGTGTCTGAATTATTCGCGTTGGAAAACCTGAACGTTGCTCAGAACCCGATCACAAAACTGACTCTCAATTCGAAGTCATTCCTGGGCTCACTCGATGTACGCAGCACGAAGATCAAGGTGCTCGATCTTCGTCAGATGAATGTCTACGTGGTCAAGGCTCGTGGTACAAAAATCAAGATCATGACACCAGATCCATTGTCCAGCCGTCTCGCTTGGCAGCAATTCATCGACACTGGCGTGAAGATCACGTCTAAGTAATCAAACCGAATACAAGCAAAAGGGCGAGACCAATTGGTCTCGCCCTTTTGTTTTGTTCACAACAGTGCACGCACTGATGATCTGGCGGAACGGAAAGGATTTGAACCTTCGGGGCTATTAACCCTCTTGTTTTCAAGACAAGTGCATTAGGCCGCTCTGCCACCGTTCCGTCCGAAAGGCTATCGGGCAATATCTTGAGCCGAAAGCCAGAACCCGCAAGGGCTGGCCAGATCTAGTCGAGAATCTGGGTGCGTAAGACATTCACCCAATCATCGGCTTGTTGCCAACGAGCATCAGCGTGCTCGCGTGCCGAGTGAGCCTGCTCACCGGCTGCCGGGTACGAGCCAAGGAACTTCACGCCACCCTGCTTCGTGTGCAGATCACGCAATACATCGGCCATCAATTCGTCGCCCACGTGACCATCTGCGTACATGATGAAGCAATAGTCGCCGAGACCGCCCGCTTTGGTCGGGCGTGACTGCAGCAACGACAAGTTGATGCGTCGTGCGGCGAACTCTTGCAGAATCGAAATCAGACTGCCGGGTTCATCGGCGCGTTGGAACACCACGATGCCTGTCTTGTCGTGACCAGTTGCAGCGGGAATACCTTCGCGCGCGACCAGCACGAAACGTGTTTGGTTGCCGGCGTGATCTGCAATGTTTCGCGCAATCACTTCAAGGCCATACAAACCAGCTGCGTTCGCGGGTGCCAATGCAGCGAGGCCCTTTTCGCCAACCGTTGCGCGTTCGCCCACAAGACGTGCCGCATCGGCTGTTGAGTTAG
>CALPPK020000234.1 GCA_943325435.2 Bifidobacterium breve | reverse complement strand
CAAGTGCAGACAACAAGCGATGACACGTTGCTCGCGGAATATCAGTGGCATCAATCACTTCAGCCAAACTCAATGGGCGTGTAACAAGCGCGTTCAACACCACAAAGGCCTTGTCGAGAACTCCGACTCCTGATACGCTGTCCATTAATTGGGAAGTGTATCCCATATATTGAGATTCCGAAAGGAACCCCTATGTCGAATCCAATGACTCTCGCTCAAAAAGTGTGGGACCAACATGTCGTGCACAGCGCTGCAGGAGATGCAGACCTGCTCTATATCGATCTTCACCTTGTTCATGAAGTAACAAGTCCACAGGCATTTGACGGCTTGCGTCTAGCTGGTCGCCCATTGCGTCGTCCCGACCTCACTGTTGCAACTGAAGATCACAACGTTCCGACAGCTGATATTCATTTGCCAATCGCAGACCCAATCTCTGCAAAGCAAGTGCAAGTTCTTCGTGACAATGCTGCGGAATATGGATTCACCCTGTTTCCCATGGGAGACCCGAATCAGGGCATCGTTCACGTCATCGGACCTGAGCAAGGTCGCACTCTCCCCGGCATGACAATTGTCTGCGGAGATAGTCACACAGCTACTCATGGCGCATTCGGTGCACTTGCATTCGGAATCGGAACTAGTGAAGTGGAACATGTTCTTGCAACACAGACTCTTCCGCAATCACGTCCGAAGTGGATGTCCATCACTGTTGAAGGCGATGCGCCAGAAGGCGTCACCGCTAAAGACATCATCCTTGCCATCATCGGCAAAATCGGTACAGGCGGCGGCATTGGCCACGTCATCGAATACCGCGGTTCTGCAATTCGGGCACTTTCAATGGAAGGCCGCATGACGGTCTGCAACATGAGTATCGAAGCAGGAGCAAAGGCTGGTCTTATTGCACCAGACGACACCACGTTTGAATACCTCAAAGGTCGTGAACATGCACCGAAGGGTGCTGATTGGGATGCCGCAGTTGCAGCATGGAAAAACCTTCGCACAGACGACGGCGCAAAGTTTGATGTTGAAGTTGTAATTGATGCAGCAACATTGTCGCCGCATGTCAGTTGGGGGACAAACCCTGCTCAAGTGCTTCCCATCAACGGAATCATTCCATCGCCAGCAGATGCACCGGACGAAACAAGTGCAAACACAATCAGCCGCGCACTTGAATACATGGGACTTACTGCCGGAATGAACATGCGTGATGTTCCTGTTGACACAGTGTTCATTGGTTCGTGCACCAATGGCCGTATCGAAGACATTCGCGCGGCAGCAGCCGTATTCAAAGGACGCACTGTCACCGTGAAGCGCGCGATGGTTGTTCCTGGCAGTCATGCCGTGCGAAACCAAGCAATCGCTGAAGGACTGGACAAGATCCTCATCGCAGCTGGTGTTGACTTTCGTGAACCAGGATGCAGCATGTGCCTTGCAATGAACCCTGACAAGTTGGCACCAGGCGAACGCGCCGCAAGCACAAGCAACAGAAACTTTGAAGGGCGTCAAGGTCGCGGTGGTCGTACACACCTTGTCTCCCCCGCCGTCGCTGCAGCAACCGCTGTCGCCGGACACTTCGCAAGCCCAGGAGATTTGAAATGAAATCAGTACATATCGTCACAGGTCGTGCAGTGCCCTTGAAGCGCAGCGACGTTGATACAGACCAAATCATTCCTGCAGAGTGGTTGAAGCGCGTCGAGCGCACTGGCTTTGAAGCAGGACTGTTCTCAACATGGCGCGATGATCGCAGTTTCGTGCTGAACGATGAAAAGTATTCCGGTGCAACAATTCTTGTTGCTGGCCCAAGCTTCGGTGTTGGCTCATCACGCGAACATGCAGTGTGGGCAATTCAGCAATACGGCTTTGATGCAGTGATTGCACCAAGCTTCTCTGACATTTTCCGGAACAACTGCACAAAGAATGGTCTTGCACCAGTCATCTTGCCTCAGGCAGCAGTTGAAAAACTCTGGGAACTCATCGAAGCAGATTCCACAACTGAAATTACAGTTGATATGGAACGACTTACTGTTGAAGTTCCATCAGCTGGTTTCAAAGAGAGCTTCCCAATGGACGCGCCAACGCAGCACCGTTTCTTGAACGGTCTTGATGACATCGGCATCACAATGACGCACGCTGACGACATCACGTCGTACGAAAAAAATCGCCCAGCCTGGCTGAACAAATAACGGTTACGTGGGGTTTAGCCCCATTTAAGTCCGGCAAACATCAAGCCATTGAGGGCTGTCATTACCGTAATGATCTTCAGGGTTTGTGAATTCAAGGCCTTGTATATCTCAGCGCGAAGCTCGGCCATTTCGAGTCGTAAATCGCTGCGTAGTTCAGCCATCTCTGATCGCAACTCAGTGCGCAGTTCAGTCATGTCAGTATGCATCTCAGCCTTAAAGAGCACAAGATCATCCTCGGAAACGATGCCGGCGATGCCGCCGTACGGAAGATGTTCCATCAGAATTGTCGCCTCCTCGCCTATAAGACCTTGTAATCGATGCGCCAATTTGAGTCTGTCGCTTTCCTTCACCACCATACATCTCCATTCCGTAATGGTTTCGATAACCAGAACTAATTGAGATGTGCACCGCAACTAGGGCGATGTGGAAGGACTACAGGAAAGAGTCGAGGGTTTTGAGACGATGGTCATTCGAGAAGACCTCGATTGGTGGGTTCGTTTCTAAACGCAATGCACGTTGAATAATGCGGCATGTTGTGTGCTGGTTGTACTCAGCAAGAGTGACTGCCCAGCCGTCACGTCCTGCGCGCGCTGTACGGCCAGAGCGATGCAAATACGTCTTTGAATCAATTGGTGGTACGTAATGGATAACCACTGCGACATCATCAATATCAATTCCACGTGCAGCAACATCTGTTGCGACCAACACGAGCAATTCATTATTGGTGAATCGGACGATTGCTTTTTCACGGGCAGCCTGCGTGAGGTCACCGTGAATTGCAAGTGCGTTAATACCAAGATCTTGCAAATGTTCAGTCACGCGGTCACATAATCGCTTTGTGTCGCAGAACACCACTGTTTTCCCTGCAGAGGTTGCAATAGTCGCAACAACCTTGTCTTTGTCGAGTTTGTGAACACCTAGGAACAAGTGATGCATTGTGCCAACAGTGTCTGTGGGCGAATCAATCGATACTTCTTCAGGCGACTTCATGTATCGCTTCACAAGATTGCCCACTTGGCCGTCAAGCGTTGCGGAGAACAACATCGTCTGATGCTCGCCCGTTACGTGGCGCAAGATCCATTCAACTTGCGGCGTAAACCCATCGTCTGCCATGCGGTCAGCTTCATCAAGCGTGACAACTTGAATGTCGTCAAGAACAAGCTCGCCGGCCTTCATGAGGTCAATCAATCGCAAAGGCGTTGCGACAATCATGTCAACGCCTTTTTCCAGCGCATCGATTTGGTCATCGCGCGAAGCACCGCCGTAAACAGGCAAGATCACTCGATCACATTCTTTGCCAATTGGTTGCAACACTTCTGCTACCTGCAAAGCAAGTTCGCGAGTTGGCACCAATACAAGACCACGTGGCGCACGTACGCGTGCGAATTTGTCGGCGCGCGCCAACATCGGAACACCAAAAGCGAGTGTCTTGCCTGAACCTGTTCTGGCTCGGCCGCACACATCAAGCCCGCGCATTGCTACGGGGATGGCTTCGGTTTGGATTGCAAAGGGAGCGGAGAAACCGGCTGCCGCTAAACCCTGATCCACATTGTCTGGCACGCCGAGTGCGGCAAAGCCTGTGGGGGTTGAGATACGGGGTTG
>CALPPK020000233.1 GCA_943325435.2 Bifidobacterium breve | reverse complement strand
GGTAGGAATCTACGAAGCTTTGGTGAAAGCAACTGATGGAATTGGGTCAACAACCTCAGCTCCCTTGACTATTGAGGTTACGAAACGGCTTCAAGCCCCCTTGTATTTCTTCTTCACAACAGCACCGGTAAATCCACACATCGGGGCCCCGACATATGAACCGTGGGTACAAGGCGGGTCTTCAAGCAAAAGTAAACAAATCACAATTGACCCGAGTTCATCATCAATATGTTCTATTACTGGCAACAATCTCTCCCAGTATGCGGTGACGGGAAAGGTGTCATTTATTGGCGTCGGAAATTGCATCCTGAACATAGAACAACCGGGTGATGCAAACTACGAAGCAGCACGTCTCTCCCAAACAGTGATTGTGACACCGCGTGATGATCAGACACCTCTGGCGTTTACTTCCACCGCACCTGTGAATCATCATGTGGGGGGTACGCCATACACGGTGACAGTGTCGGGAGGTTCTAGTAGCAAGAGTCGAATAATAAGTATCGATGAAACCTCATCAGCTGTATGCTCAATATCTGGTACTACCAGTGGATCAGCTGTCACATTTGCCGAAGTAGGTGACTGCATTATCAATGTTGACCAAGCAGGGGATTACAACTACAACAGTGCACACGCGTCGCAAACAGTCACTGTGACCGCAAGATCGAGTCAGGCAGCATTGTCTGTGACAACTCCCACAGGCGCATATGTCGGACTTGACTTCATTCCACTTGTCTCCGGTGGTAGCGGCGATGGGCAAGTGACTATTTCCATCGCATCGTATTCCGCTCCATATTGTTCAATTTCTGGCGTGGGTACTGATGTCGTCGTAACTGCTCTAGCTGTTGGTTCATGTGTGATGTTGGTGAATAAGGCCGCTGATTACAACTATGACGAAGCAACAGAGATAACTCAGCTCTTCATGATTTATGCGACACGTTCTCTCGTTGTCAATAGTGGCTCATTTCAGAAGGTGTATCAGTATTCGGGTACGACACTCGATGTTTTGCCGACAGTAACTATCAACGGCTCGTTTTCACCGTCGTACGACATGCGAATATCTGATGAAACAACGAAAATCAGTGGTCAACCGATCTGTAACTTGACTTCTAAATACGATCTCCACATCACTGGTATTGGCACCTGCAAGTTCTTCGCCATCGACACAGACAATCAGTATTTCTATTCGCAATCTCCAATGCAAACTATCTATGTGGTTGCCCCTGGCGACAGCATGCGCCCAACCGTGACGAGTGTTGGCGGATTCAGTAATGGGATTTTCACGACTGGACAGAAGATTTCCATTTTGGTCACAATGTCTGAAGGTGTGATAGTCACGGGAACACCGCGCCTTCACTTAGATACTGGTGCATCTGGACGTTATGCAAACTATGTCTCGGGATCCTATGGAAACACCCTGATCTTTGAATACACAGCACAAACTGGAGATGAAATTACAGACCTTGAC
This sequence comes from Bifidobacterium breve, assembly GCA_943325435.2. The sequence continues at coordinate 2,318 of CALPPK020000233.1, read as the reverse complement.
TATGTCGGTACATCTTCACTGCAACTCAACGGCGGGACAATTGCTGATTTTTCCGATAACGCAATTGTGGCTACTCTTCCTTCTCCTGGAAGTGTGGGTTCGTTGGGACACGCGTCAAATATCGGCGTAAACCCAGCAGCGACGACAACGACTTCAACGACGTCTACAACGACGACCACGGTTCCAATTTTGGCTGGACTAACACCAACATTCTCGGATGCTGTTCCGACGCTTGATGGGTTTATGTTCACAATCACCAACTACTCGGCCGATTACACGTACTTTCTTGCGGTGAGTCGAGGTTCAATTAGTCGAACTAACGAAGTGGTGACGGTGACCGGTGTTGATCCAGGAGAGACAGTGGGTGTATTGGTTCTCACAGACCGAAGTGGTCATTCACAGTCCAACAGTTCATTAACTGCTGCTGCTGCAACCACAACAACTACCACTTCAACAACCACAACCACTACGACTACGACAACAGTTGCACAGTCAAATACAACGAGCACAGTTGCACCTGAAGTCTCGACAACAGCAGCACCTGCATCTGTTGCGGCGGCAGGTGCAACCCCGACTGTCATATTTTCGGCACCGTCCGGCACCAGTGGTCTGGCAACGATTGTTGCTTTCAATGCGCCAGTGACCAAATACATGATGAAGGTTGGTAAATCCACATCTTTCAAATCGCTTGCAACCAATCTCAAACTTGTTGTGCCATCAGGAGCAAAGTTGTCCGCTCGAGTATCAAGTAGCGCATCGAAGATTTGTCGTGTTTCTGGATCTTCAGTAAAAGCGCTGAAAAGGGGATTCTGCTCTTTGTCGATAACGATGAAGCCAAAGAAGGGTAAGTCGTCGACCAAGTCTGGGAAGATCTTGGTGAAATGACTTTTATGTCGATACTGCGTCAATAGGGGGCATGCGAGCGTGAAGGTGGAACTGACACCCGTATTGAAAAAGGCCCATACCTTCTATTCGAGGCGACCCGGTAGGAGGTGCACTTGTGGGTCAACCATGGTCATGTCGTTTATAGCCATGCGGTCACGGTATTCACTTCCTGTCGTGAGACAATGCGTCATGGCTTCTTTCGCTTTTGACAATGAACTGACACTGACTGGCCCGTTTCGTGCCCCGCGCCAGATGTTGGCGGATCAGGAATATGACGGCCACACGAGCGTGCACGATGATGCAACGGCCGACAAGTTGGGGTTACCAGGCGCGCCCATAGAAGGGCCAACACACTTCAGTCAGTTTGACCCATTGGGGGTAGCGATGTGGGGGAGTGCGTGGTTTGAACACGGTTGCATTAGTTCCCATTTTGAAAACATGGTGATTGAAGGTGAGGAAGTGCAAGCAACTGCAACTCGTACATCTGCAACATCGGCACGCATTGGCGCGGTGAAGTCAGACGGCAATTCAGTTCTGTCAGGCACCATGACTCTTGGTCCGAATCATTCTGAAACAGAACTCGACCGCAGGCTTGGATCTTTGAAAGACCCAGGCGAGTTGTTCATCATTGATCAATTGCGCGTGGGAGACAAGAGCAAGCCTGAACGAGTGTCAATGTCATTTACAGAAAGCAACGGGCACCTGTATCCGTTTTCACTGAACGATAAGTTGCAGATGATTACCGAACCTTCGCCGTGGTACGCATCTGACACTGCAGCGCAATCGCCATGGGGTCGTGCAGTAATTCCAACTGAAATGGTCAGTGTTCTCGCTCACAAAGTTGGTGGAGTGGGCAAAGTTCGTGGACCTGCGGTGGGGCTGTTTATTGACTTAGAAATTCGCGTTATCAATGGCCCACTGTTTGTAGAAACTGAATATGAATTGGTTCACGAGATAGTGGGTATTGGTCAAAGTCGACGTGTGGAGAGTTATTGGACCCGTACATCAATCACAGATCCGGCATCAGGTGTTCTTGTAGCGACCGTGTTGCTGCATCAAGGTGTCTTCAAGGCGTCGTACGACAAATACCCTGCCGACAAATTGGCGCCTTAAATCTCGACGCGTGATCCGACTTCAAAGATGCGGTCAGTTGGCAAGTTGAAGAACCGGCCTGCACTGTCTGCTCCGCGATTCAGCCAAACGAACAGATGCTCTTGCAGTGGGTTCATTCCCGGGGCTTTTCCAGCCACGATTGATTCGTGCCCAAGGAAGTAGGTGACATCTTCTGCGTCGTACTCAAGACCGAAGTGAGACAACTTTGAAAGAACTGCTGGAACATCGGGTTCATCCATGAAGCCAAATGTGATTTGCACTTGGAAAACTCCTGGTGCAACTTTGGTGATGTGGGCTCGATCTTCAGGCGCCACGCGTGG
>CALPPK020000232.1 GCA_943325435.2 Bifidobacterium breve | reverse complement strand
TGCTGCAAGCTTGTCCATTTGACCTTCATGTGCAAAGCAGGCCTGCACGACACCGAAACCGCGCATTGCGCCACACGGAGGGTTATTGGTGCGAACGGCGTATCCATCAACAACGGCGTTAGGGCATTGGTATGGACCTTGTGTATGAGTGACGCCATTGATGAGAACTGCCGAAGAAGTAGATGAGTACGCGCCGCCATCGAAAACGAATCGAGCTTCAATTTTTACAATCCGACCGTCATTGGTCGCATGGTGACGCATCCAGATTTGAGCAGGATGACGGTGTACGTGCCCGAAGAAACTTTCTTCGCGCCCGTATTGCATCTTGACTGGACGACTAGTCCGCATCGCTAGGAGGGCGGTGTGAACTTGCAAACTGATGTCCTCGCGAGCACCGAAGGCGCCGCCAACTCCACCTAAAACCAATCGAACTTTTTCTTCAGGCATGCCCAAGCATTTGGCCATTTGTTTTCTGTCTTCGTGCAGCCACTGCGTTGCAACAAAGACTTCAACTCCTGCTCCATCATGATCGGGGATAGCTAATGCAGACTCAGTGCCAAGGAACGCCTGATCTTGCATGCCTATGTCGTATGTGCCTTCTACGACGATGGGTGCAGTTGCAGCGGCGTCTCCGTGAATGATGCGTTGCCGGCGGATGATGTTTCCGTCTGGGTGAATGGGTTCGTGTGAACCGTCTATCGCGTGCTCAGGGTTCGTTAGGGGTGTGAGCACCTCGTATACGACGGTTATCGCTGCGAGCGCGCGTCTGCATGTTTCTGGATGATCAGCTGCAACCGCCGCCACAGGCTCACCCATATAACGCACAACGTCTTTGGCGAATACCGGTTGATCTTCGCTGATGAGACCGTATGTCAACTGTCCTGGTACATCGTCGGCCGTTATAACGCATTCAACTCCGGCTATCTTCCACGCGCCTGAAACGTCAATAGACACAATTCGTGCATATGGATGTGGTGATCGAAGAGTTGCGCCCCACAACATGTTCTCTGCATGCAAGTCGGATGAAAAGGCGAAGTCGCCTTGCACTTTTGAAATGCCGTCAGGCCGTAAAGCGCTAGAACCGAGAATGTCTCGCTGTGTCTTGGTGATTGTCATGACGAAATCCCTTTCCGTACTGAAATCACTGTGTCTACAGCTGCGAATATTCGACCATAACCAGTGCAACGACAGATATTGCCTGACAAGGCTTCCTTGATCTCTTGTTCGTTCGGCGAATCATTGTGATCAAGTAAATGATGAACGGCCATCACGAGACCTGGTGTGCAAAAACCACATTGAACTGCACCTTCGGTTACAAAAGCTTCTTGAACATCTGTCAGTGAACCGTCTTCATTTAGTCCTTCAACTGTTGCTATTTGTGTTCCCACTGCAGTTGCTGCCATAACTAGGCAACTACAAACTGCAGCGTTGTCAACAAAGACTGTGCAACTTCCACACTCGCCTTGTTCGCACGCCCCCTTGGAACCAGGAAGACCGAGTCGTTCACGAAGGACATACAAGAGACTCTCTCCGATCCACGCGTCTGAAACTTGGCGTTCGACACCATTGATGGTGAGGGTGTAATGCTCTAGTTCGCTCATTTTTGAACTCCTCGTAGTAATAATCGCGTAGCTAACACGCCGACAGCATGTCGTCGATATTCCGCAGTTGACCGATGATCATCAATCGGACGCGACTCTGTGCGAACTCGTTCCCCAAATTCCTTCGCGATTGTCTGATCAACGTTCTCCAGTCCAACAGAGTCGATCCACGCCTCGGATTCGGAGCATCGAATAATGGTTGGGCCTACAGAACCGAGAGCCACACGAACCTTGCCATCATGTATCGCAAGGCACACTGAGGCAACAGAGATAACCATTGCATTTCGCACTCCGACTTTGGCGTACCCTTGCCAACCATTTGTAAGAGGGATGGAGACGCCTGTGATTATCTCGTTAGCCATGCGCGAGTTTCTCTTTGGTCCAACCATGAATTCTGCAAATGAAACGGAACGACTAGAGGTCGTTGATTGCAAATGAATCACTGCATCTAGTGCGCAAAGAACGGGAAGAGAGTCGCCTGCCGGTGAACATGTTCCGAGATTGCCTCCAATTGAACCCGCGGCACGAATCTGTGGTGAGCCAACTGTCCGCGCGGCTTCTGCCAACGCCGGGAGTGCCTTTGCAAGGTCCCCGTGTTCCATCGTTGCGTAGGGGACAGATGAACCGATGTGAACAAAACCCGAGGCTGTATCAATGCTCCACTGTTGAAACTCTGGGACTTTACGAAGTGAGATAACGGTCTCAGGGTGTCGGTGGTTGAAGTTGACCTCAACCATCATGTCTGTACCACCCGTAAGTAGGTGCGCTTCAGGGTTGTTCGACAAAAGCTGAGTTGCCTCAGTCAAAGAAGATGGGATGAATACCGGCATGGTTACCTCAAGGCAAGTTTCTTATGGAGTTTTGTTGTTGCTTCAAATGCTTTACTTCTAATTTCGTTCATATCAAAGCGAGTTGGTCTTCCATTTTCAACAACTAGATCACCATCGACTCGAACGTCGACGCATCTGACTCCTGGGGTGAATGCCACATGCCATGGACTTTCAGCATTGTCGTATGACCACGTCACGGTGTCTTTGTCTATCTCGGGAAAGAACCTGTCTGCATTTCGCAACCATTGCCACACGGTGTCTGGAGACTGTGTTACGTCCGACTCACGTAGGCGTACATATGCAAGGCGTGCTTCTTCCAACATGTCAGCGCCTATTCCATCGGTGCCCAAGGCGACGTCATTTGAAAAACGAACTGGATTCGCATAGCCAACTGAATTATTCATGTTTGATCGTGGATTATGAACAAAGGTGCCGGGTAGATGACGGTCTAGATGTACCGCATGTATCAATAGCCACTTGTCATTCGCAAGGTGTTGAAGTCGAGCGCCTGCATCCTTGTCGTCCGGGCCTTCAGCGACATGTATATGTACGCCGGTATTCAAGGTTTCTGCCAGAGCCGCTGCGCTTTCGAGTGTCTCGTCTGTGCATGTAAAAGATGCATGCACTCCGACCATGCCGCGTCCACCCGAACGTAAAAAACGTTCATTCTCACGGAGGCCTCTTACAGCGCCCTCGGTCATGGGTGATAGAGGACTAACTTTCGAACGAAGTGTTAAACCTTCCCATCTATCTGTGATGCCGTACGACAAATTTGTTTTGACTCCGACCATTGAACACGCTTCAGCAATGACATCGAGGCTTCCGTCGATAGCCATTGGAGACTCATGATGATCGATTATCGCGGTAGTGCCGTTGCACAGTGCCTCAGCCGCACCTAATGCAGCTGACCAGTACAAAGTTTCCAGGTCGAGTGCTACGTCTAATCTCCACCAGACATTTTCCAGAATTGATAAAAAGGAATCTGGCGTTACAGCCGGGGCAGGCATGCCTCTTGCAAGAGATGAATACAAATGATGGTGTGCGCACACCATCGCACGGGTCTCAAAGGACATCGTTAGTCCAGTTCCACTCCGCGTTGAGCGGTGATACGCGTGTAAACCTCGGGTCTGCGGTAGCGGTCAAAATCAAACAGAGTCTTCGTGTACTTCTGGCACCAGTCCATATCGCAGCGTGCAACAAGAAGTTCATCATCGGTAGTTAGTGCTTGAGCAACTATCTGTCCTGATGGCGCAACAATCATGCTTTGCCCAAGAGAATCGACACCTTCTTCGACCCCGGCCTTAGCAACTCCTACGACCCAGGTTCCGTTTTGGTACGCGCCTGATTGCATCACCAGCGCATTGTGAAAGCCTTGGAGTATGT
>CALPPK020000231.1 GCA_943325435.2 Bifidobacterium breve | reverse complement strand
TTACAAGGTGCAGCCATGCGCGAAATAACAGCGGTTCCTTCATTCGTTATTGACGATCGCTTCCTAATTCCTGGTGCACAAGATGTAGACGTGTTTGTCAATGTCTTAGAGCGAGCGTTAACCCGTTGACCTCTCCCCACGTCACATTCCTTCACGGATTTACCCAGACGGGTAAATCTTGGTCTCCCGTCTTGAATTTGATAAAGGCCGAATACACATCACAATGTCTCGATGCTCCTGGTCACGGAGCCAATGTCGACGGTGTACGTTCACTATCTCAATTTGGTGACGATATTGCTGCAGTTATGCGACCTGGGATTCTAGTCGGGTACTCAATGGGGGCACGTATGGCGTTACACGTAGCGTTACAGCACCCAACTCTCATTTCTCAATTGGTACTCATCAGTGGTACTCCAGGACTGCAGACAGCATCAGAACGAGACGCCCGCCGAAAAAGCGATGACGAACTCGCAGATCGCATTGAACAGATAGGTACGACTGCGTTTATTGACGAGTGGTTGGAATTACCAATCTTTGCGGGTCTAGACGAGACAACCAATCAAAGAGACAATCGACTTCGTAATACAGCAAAGGGACTCGCTGATTCGTTACGGCACGCAGGTACCGGCACACAAGATTCCCAGTGGGATCATTTACACAGCCTTTCAATGCCGGTTCATCTGATCGTTGGAGAAACAGACGCCAAGTTCACCGCAATCGCAATCGACATGATGCCACTTCTTCAATCTGGCGAAATAACTGTTGTTCCGAGTGTCGGACACACCGTTCACCTCGAAGATCCGATAACGGTTAGCCAGTTGCTTGATTCGATAATTCTACGAAACGATTGAAAGTGCGATCCCCGCACCGAAGGTGATGCCTAAAACCAACTGCGCGCGACCAACATTACCCAGAACAATAATCAGATCTCGGCCTTTAGCCCCTCGCGCTAATGCTTCTAGCGCGGGTCGAAGCACCACAATGCCTACAAGGCCAAACAGCGCATAAGCACTCAACAGAACCGCGGTGGCACAAATTGAAAGCGCAGCGACAACAACCAACAGTGCAAAAAACTTACGTGTATTGGCATCACCAAGCTTCACCGCAAGGGTGTTCTTTCCCGCAACAGTGTCACCTGGAATATCTCGCAGATTGTTAATAACAAGCAGTGAACACGCGATGCATCCAACGGCAATGCTTGCAACAAGCCCTGCCCAAGTGAAATCTTCAGAAACGACAAATTGAGTTCCGGTTGTAGCTACAACTCCGAAAAAGATGAAGACAAACACTTCACCCCAACCTGCATAGCCATATGGTCGTGGGCCACCGGTGTAGGTCCAGGCCGCAACTATTGCTGCCACTCCCACCAACACCAGCCACAACGTTGTCATCAACGCCAGACCTAGTCCAGCGCACGCGGCAACGCCAAACATAATGAACGCAGCTCTCTTCACGTGCGAAGCGGTTGCCGCGCCAGACCCTACGAGACGTAAGGGGCCGACACGAACTGCATCAGTTCCCTTCACCCCGTCTGAATAATCATTTGCGTAATTGACACCCACCTGTAAAGCCAAACTGACTACGCCCGCCAACACTCCACGCCACCAGATGGGGCTTGTAGCGCCACTTGCGCACGCCACGCCCACAAGTACTGGCACGATGGCTGCAGGCAACGTACGTGGCCGCGCACCAATGATCCATTTCTTCCATCCGAGGCTTGAGGGGTTTATTGGCGATGTCATGTCACTAGTGTCGCACGAGTCGTACGCTAGATGCGTGAACGAGTTGGTATGTCTCGATATGGCAAACAGCCAAATGTTCGTGGACCGTCTGTCGCGTGCTTGGGACAACGACGATGCTGTTTTCCCACTCGACCAACGACTTCCACTTCCCGCCCGGCAACAGATTCTGAACATTGTGAAGCCAACGATCATGGCCACCAATGACGGCGATGTTCGCGTTGATGGAATGCCTGTAGAAACTGGTGACGCTGTCGTTGTTGCTACCAGTGGCACATCAGGCACTCCGAAGGCTGCAGTGCTCACTATGTCAGCCGTGGAGGCAAGCGCCAGGGCTACAACTGAACGACTGAACGTTTCCCTGCGCGACACGTGGCTTGCTTGTCTTCCACCTTCTCACGTTGGTGGACTTTCCGTCATTACGCGATCCCTCATCATGGGTACATCCCTCATGGCTATCCCTAGTTTTTCACCCGAGTCGTACGAGGAAGCCGCAAGATCCGGCGCAACTCTCGTATCGCTTGTGTCCACGGCGCTTCAAAGAATTGACCCAACATTGTTTCGTGCCATTGTTTTAGGTGGGTCACGCCAAGCAGCACAGTTACCCCCAAATTGCATCACCACGTACGGGTTAACTGAAACCGGCAGTGGCGTCGTTTACAACGGAAAGACTCTTCGAGGCGTTGAATTAGAAATACGAGATTCCATTGTTTACGTCAAGGCACCTATGTTGTTGCGTGCCTATCGAGATGGCTCTGTGCCACTTGATAGCAATGGTTGGTTTTGCACAGGTGACAGAGGGTCCCTGTCTGATGATGGTGTTTTGCAGATCGAAGGTCGCGATGGTGACCTAATCATCACCGGTGGCGAAAATGTGTGGCCTGAGATCGTGGAGGATGCTCTACGTGATTTTCCGACAGTTACTGATCTCTGTGTTGCAGGCGTGCCAGACCCCGAATGGGGTCACGCTGTGCATGTATGGCTAGTCATCTCTGAAATCGACACAGTCTCAATAGATGCAGTTCGCGCCCATGTCAAACAGACACTCCCCGCACATTGTGCTCCTCGCCAGTTTCACTTGGTTACAGAGATTCCTAGAACCGCTCTAGGGAAACCTCAGCGCAATTTACTTGTCGAAAGCCTCAAGTTTTCTTAGCCTGCGTTAGATGTACTGAGTCCAGCTCCACCATCGATGACGTATGTCTCGCCAGTGATCCAACTCGCAGAATCAGATGCCAGGAACGTAGCCAAATTTGCAATGTCTTCTGGTTCGCCGAGACGTTTTAGCGGAACAGTTGCAGCAATCTTGTCTCCGAAGTTCTCAACCAAGAACCCTGCAAAATCTGTCTTCACCAGTCCAGGCGCAATTCCGATAACCCTGTTCGGCCCAATCTCGCTAGCGAGCTGACGCGTAAAATGAATCAGAGCAGCTTTGGTCAAGTTATACACGCCGAGTCCGCCTCCATCAGTGCGAAGCCCGCCGACGGACGCAATGTTGATGATGACGCCTGGGTTCTCTTTGAACGAGGCTTCGTACGCAGCTTGAGTCCATTGCAACGGGGCCTTCAAGTTGATTTGGAATGTCTTGTCGTAACGACCCTCATCGACTCCCATTGTTGGTCCGTAGTACGGATTTGTTGCGGCGTTGTTTACCAAAATATCTAGCCGACCAAACTTTGCAATCGTTTCGCGAACAACATCAGTAGCAGCAGTTGGGTCTCCAACATTCGCCGGACGAATAGCAACTTCGCCGTCAATACCTTGCATAGCTGATTCATCAATCTTACGAGAGACCATCATGACGCTCGCGCCCGATTCAGCGAATTTCTTGGCTATTGCCAGACCAATTCCTCGTGATGCTCCCGTAACGAGTGCGACTTTGCCTTTTAGTGAAACTTCCATTTCGCCAAGTTACAGAAGTTAGAGAGCGAAGGCGTTACTCGGTACCAATCGTGGGCATCAGACGAACTTCAGTGATGCGTCGCCCTTCGAGAGCCTCAACAACAAAGCGCCATCCCTCTATCTCGAGGGTTTCGCCAACTACAGGAACATGTTCGAGAACTCCGAAAAGGAACCCTCCAACAGTGTCAAATTCTGCATCT
>CALPPK020000230.1 GCA_943325435.2 Bifidobacterium breve | reverse complement strand
TGTTAAGTAATTAGCTACGACGGCCGACCATGGCGCGCTCAGTTCGTTCCACTAAGTCGGTCATGTTTAGTTGTTTTGCGATTGCGCCTAAATCTTTTGTTGGACCGCGCCATTCCCAGTCGTCCACGGAACCAAGTGGCACATCGTCGGAAACATCGGTAACAACTGTGGCAACTTGCTTGAACAGTTCTGCCATGGGGCGTTGATCGCGAAGTGTTGCTGCGAGCTTTGCGGCGCCGCGCACTACAACACCATCTGTTGCCCATTGCGCTTCGCTGTCTGGAATGTCACCGATATGTAGGTAACGCGACAATACAGACGTTGCGCTCTTTGCACCCCAACCTGGAAGACCAGGGAAACCATCTGCTGTGTCGCCAACAAGTCCGAGCCAGTCCGCGATGCTCGCAGGACCAACACCAAACTTTTCGATGATTGCAGTCTCATTGACAATGAGATCATTGCGGCGGTCGTATTGCACCACGCGATTGCCGACTACACACTGACCAAGATCTTTATCGGGCGTAATCATCTGCACCTGATCAACGCGGTCGTCGAGTGACGCAATCAATGCACCTGCAGCGAGACCATCGTCTGCTTCGTACTTCACCATTGGCCACACCGGAACACCGAGTGCGCGCAATGCATCTTCCATAAGGGGAATCTGCTCGAGGATTTCAACTTCCATTCCGTCAGAGGTTTTGTAACCCTCATACATTTGGTTGCGGAAACTTTCAATCACATGATCAACGGCAACTGTGACATGAGTTGCACCACCAACGAGCAACTGCAAAGTAGATGTGACAACCCCACGAGTTGCAGATAATGGTGGTGGGCTGCTGTGACGCACGGCTTGGCCAAAGTGTTGGCGGTACAGCTCGTAGGTTCCGTCGATGAGGTGAACAATCATGGTTCTTCAGTATCGCAGGCTTGGTTGTCGTTGCCCTAAAAACCCAATACCATTGCCGATATGGGAAATGGTTGCGTGCGCAACTATCTACCACTGATCCGAAAGGTCCATACATGCCTGCAGTTACCGCCGATACCCTCACGCTTCCCCGTATTGAAGCGCCAACAGTTCTTGCCCAGGATCGTCCGCTCATTTCGCTCACCACTGCCCCAAGCGGTTTCGAAGGCGAAGGCTTCCCTGTGCGTCGCGCATTCGCTGGCATTCCGAAAGAAGTACTCGACCCATTCATCATGATGGACCAAATGGGTTCAGTTGATTACCCACCGTATGAAGCGCGTGGAACTGATTGGCACCCACACCGCGGTTTCGAAACTGTTACCTACATCATGGATGGCGCATTCATTCACCAAGACTCACACGGTGGTGGCGGAATCATTAAAGATGGTTCAACACAATGGATGACTGCTGGTGGCGGAATCTTGCACATTGAAACTCCGCCCGAACAATTGGTAATAAGCGGAGGCCTCTTTCACGGATTGCAGTTGTGGGTGAACTTGCCTGCAGCACAGAAAATGGTTTCGCCTGCGTACCAAAACCTTGATGCTGATCAGGTGAAGTTGTTTACAACTCCTGATGCCGGAACATTGGTGCGACTTATTGCTGGTGACATTGCAGGTATTCAAGGGCCAGGTTCCACGCGCACTCCAATTGTTATGGCACACGCAACAATTCTTCCAGGGTCACAAATGGTGCTTCCGTGGAACCCTGCATTCAACGCACTTGCGCACGTAGTGAAAGGTTCTGGCTTTGTCGGCATCGATCATCATGCATTCACTGTTGGGCAAACAGCCGTGTTCGGTACTGGCGATTCCATAACTTTGGCAGCGTCACCACATGAAGCACTTGATGTGATCTTGCTTGGCGGACAACCAATTGGTGAACCAGTGGAACAGTATGGTCCGTTCGTAATGAACACGCGCGCAGAACTGCAGCAAGCCATGGATGATTACCAACGCGGACGTTTAGGCACTGTGCCTTCTGGCGGCGTGCAGCCGTATCGCGGCCCACGCAAATAATTAGCTGACTTGAGTTAGTCCACCATCGACAACAAAAATTTGTCCGGTGACGTATTTGTTACGCACCAAAGCAAGAACTGCCTCTGCGCAATCATCTGGGGTTGCTGAACGCTTCAACGGTGCCATGGCAGCAACGCCCGCATGTTGATTCGCCCAATCTTTGGTCCATGGTGTTTCTACTAACCCTGGTGCAACTGCATTGTGACGTACAGGCCCGTGGCTCTTTGCCATAAGTCGAGTCATTTGGTTCAGAGCGGCTTTTGTCATTGAGTACGCAATGGAAGAACCCATTGGGCGAACGCCTGCAACAGATGTGATGTTGACCACGTTGCCATCTTCAGACTTCAGCAAGTGAGGCATCGCCATCTTTGTTAGTTGCCATGTACCGAACACGTTCACTTCAAATGTGCGCTCGAAAATTTCATCTGTGAGTGCTTCAAGATCTCCGTGTGGAACCAATGTGGTCCAACCCGCATTGTTTACAAGAAGATCCAACTTGCCGAACTTTGCAATGGTGCCGTTGATGAGATTCTCGCACTGAGCTTTGTCGCTGATGTCGGCTTGTATATAGATGGCACCGTTCGGAAGCGAAGCTGCCAATTTCTCCCCTGCCTCAACAGAACTTGCTGAGTTCACAACAACATGTGCACCCAGTTCAGCCAAGCGTTGTGCGGTGCGTTCACCGATACCACTTGATGAACCAGTGACGATTGCAACCATTCCTGATAATTCCGACATGTGAAACCCCTTACGTGTGTGAGGTCATCGTAGAACAGCGATGAGTGTTCCGACGATGAGAAAGGGGCCAAATGCAAAATGCGTGTTCCTGTTGGCCTTTCGCGTCACCAGTAGAGCCACTGCAAAAAGGCCACCAACAAAGAAGGCCGCAATGAGGCCCACAAATATGGCTTCGTACGAGACCCAGCCGAGATAGAGACCCAGTAAGCCACCAAGGCCAACATCTCCCCCGCCCAAGTCACCGCGAGATAAAACCTCTAGCACGCGCAACATGCACCACATTCCAAGGCCACCAATGAACATGCCAATGACAGAGCCTGTGTTGTCAAAAAATGCTGAAAGAACGAGGAGCGGCATTGCTACTGCGATGGTGCGATACACAATGCGCCGCGGAAGTAAGTGCGTATCTATGTCAATGAGCGACAACCACATGCCGGCGCCAACCAACACTCCGAATGTCAAGACCGTCAGATCATGTTCAAATTGCTGAGCAAGCAAGAAATACAAGGCTGCATTTATAGAAATAACAATCGGAGTTATTACAGCGGTATCTGTGAAGTGTGATTCCCCGAATGTTTCACCGGCTGTGCGAAAGCGTGAGATGTCAGTACGCGCGCGCGTAATTGCTTTGTAGCCGCTAGCGGCACCTAAGAGAGTAAAAACAATGTCACGCATGTGACATGTCTACAACTATTCCTGAACGAGCTCGATCAGTGTGCCGAAGCTGCCCTTTGGGTGAATGAATGCAACGGTTGTACCGCGGCTGCCCGGACGAGGAGCTTTATCAATTGGGGTTGCGCCTGCAGCAATCATGCTGGCAAGGGCCTCTGCACAATTGTCAACTCGGTACCCGATGTGATGAAGACCTTCGCCACGCTTCTCAATTGCTTTTGCAACAGGTGAATCTGGGTTCGTCGGTGTGAGCAACTGAATGTAGCTTTCGGCAACTTTCAACAACGCTTCTTCAACGCCATCGCTCTCCACAACTTCGCGGTGATCAACAGTTGCACCAAATGCTTCTTGGTAATACTTAATGGCTGCTTCTAAATCGCGAACAGCAATTGCGACATGGTCAATTTCGGTGAGAATCATTCTGTTTCCTACTTAATTACTAACGACGGAACCAAG
>CALPPK020000229.1 GCA_943325435.2 Bifidobacterium breve | reverse complement strand
GGAAAAAGATGAACGAGTGTCGTTTGAAGCAGTTGCGCCAACAGTTATGGCAGAGGGTGCACTTGCCGGAGAGTAGTTACATGCATTGGCATTGTCGTTTCCCGCAGCAACAACAACGGTGATGCCGTCTGCCACGGCACTAGCGACTGCACTGTTCAGTGATGCGCTGACTGCGGCGCCCACGCTGAGGTTTGCAACTGCCGGAACACCTGCTGTGTGGTTTGTGATTGCCCAGTTCAAACCAGAGATGAGTCCAGCAACAGTTCCTGAACCGGCGCAATCGAGAACTCGAACTGGCACGATGGATGCAGACTTCGCTACTCCGTACTTTGTGCCCGCCATGATTCCAGATACGTGAGTTCCGTGGCCGTTGCAATCTTCCGTGCCATTGCCATCTGAGATTGCTGTGAAACCCGACTTGATACGGCCAGTGAAATCCGTGTGTGTGCTGTTAATGCCCGTGTCGACAACGTACGCGGTGACACCAACTCCGGTCGTTGTGTATGAATACTTCTGGTTTAGCGGAAGCAGGCGTTGGTCAATGCGGTCAAGACCCCAACCTGGCGACAACTGATCAGCTGATGCAGTGACAATTCGGTCGGCTTCAATGCTGACAACATTCGGATTCGACTGCAGTGATGCAACCTCTGAGTTTGTGAGGTTTGCAACAAAACCATTAATTGCATCTGAGAAGGTGGTGATGACACCTGAGGTCAACGATGTAGCAGCAACTGCACTTGCGGTGTTACTTGCGAACTGCACGATGTAACGACCAGGAATTACGTCGCCAGCTTCTGCATTCGTTGGCACGGACAGGCCGGTGACGATGTCAGCTGTGATGTCATCGATTTGGAACGAATTGTTTGGCTGCACAATTCGTACTGCCGGATCAATAGAGGCCGTGACTGCTTGGGCTTGAGTGAGGGTGCGAACGTCAACACTCCCGTCGCGTTCCACAATGACGTACTCGGTGGTGCTGGTGGCTGCTGCGGACAGCGGACTGATGGCGACTGAGGAAATGACGACTGCCCCAGCACAAAGGGCTCGAAACAGTCGTGTCAATGTCACCGTGTAATTCTAGGGCGGGGCGGAAACTCTGCCAGTCCGCACGGCCTGAATTCAGGGTTAACGGGCGAAGATTGCCACCAAAATAGGTGTCACAATGAGCCCTGGGAGAAGGGATCCCAGCTTGATTTTCTTGATTTCCAAGAGATTGAGGCCGATCGCGAGAACTGTGAACCCGCCGGCAGCAAATAGTTCGGTTCTCATGCGGTCATCGAGAAGCGAATCGATGCCAGTTCCACCGAGAGTGAGAAGCCCCTGGACCACGAAAACACCGATGGCACTGAACGCTGCGCCGATGCCATAGATGGACACAAAGATGATCGACATGAAGCCGTCGAGGGTTCCCTTGATGATGTACAACTGCGGCGTGCGACCACTTGCGTCTTCAATAGCGCCGAGAATCGTCATAGGGCCAATGCAGAACAACAAGGTTGCAGTGACAAAGCCTTCAACGAATGTGCTGGTGTCATCTGACTTTTTGGCAAAGCGCTTCTTCAGGCGCTCCCCTATTCCTTCAAGACGTTCTTCAATGTGTAGCAACTCACCGATTACAGCGCCAATCACCATGCCGACAAGCGGGAATACCAAGTTGTGAGTATCCATGGCGTTACTGATGCCCATGATGACTGTTGCAAGGCCAATGACCTGCACAACGATGGTGCGAATGGATTCGCGAATGCGATGGCCGATGAAATAACCGATTGAACTTCCCACAATCACCGTGGAGGTATTGATAAGAGTTCCTAGGCCGCGCACAAGTTCTTACGCTACCGACACGGAATCTATGTGCCGTGGTTATCGTGGCTAGGTGCCAATTGTGCAATTATCTGCGGGTTCAACCGCTGTTTCTATCGATACTTCAGCTGGTGGACGTGTGTCGTCTCTGATTATGGATGGAACAGAGTTATTGGTGACCGCGGCAGAAGACACATTGGGCTGGGGCTTGTACCCCATGGTGCCGTTTGCAGGCCGAGTGCGTGATGGCGTGTTGATGTTTCGTGGCTTGCAATATGAATTGCCGTTGCGTTTGCCACCAAATGCATTGCACGGAACAGTGCTTGATGTTGAGTGGACAGTTGTTGAACAATCACCAGCAAAAGTAACGATGACATGCAATCTTGGTGCTGATTGGCCGTTTGCCGGAAGCATTACGCACGTGATTGATGTTGTTGATGGTGATGTGCTGTTCACGCTCACGCTTGATGCATTAGAACCACAGCCCGCACAAGTGGGTTGGCATCCGTGGTTTTTGCCGCCGCGCCATTCGCACCACAACTTCACTGCCATGTTGCAAAAAGATGTCAGTGGCATCACTACGAATCAACGTGTACCAGTACCTCATCGCAAATACGACGACTGCTTTGTAAAGCCGATCACAATGCCGTGGCTCACGATTGGTGACGTGAAAGTAGAAATTTCGAGCGACTGCTCACATTGGGTTATCTACAACGCAAACCCAGCAGGAATTTGCTTCGAACCGCAGTCGGGGCCGCCGAACGGCATCAACACCGAGCCGTATGTTGTGATGCCAGGTAAGCCGCTTGTGCGACACATGGCGATTACACGAATTAGTTAGCCCAGGCTGCGCGCATGCGGCGCAGAGTTGCGGTGCGAATATCGCCCCAGGTACCACCAAGAATGTTGCGCACTGTGCCAAGTGATGGCACTTTTTGGGTGCTGTTCACGGTGGATCGCCATAAATCGAACTGGTGGCTTGCGCCATGGTGTGCTGGTTCGCGCAGGAAACGTTCAACAAAACCGAAGAGTTGCTCTTCGTCCCATGTGCGTTCATAGTTTGAGCGCAATGCCTCACCGCTAGATACCCCAACTCAAGAACATGCTGCAGACCATGAACCAAACAACTGCACAATGCGCGCAACACTTGGCCCTTGAATGCGGCCACTGCGCAATAGTGCTGTGTATGCATTGTGTGTCAGTGGAGACGCCATAAGGTTCGCTGCTTGCAATGCGCCGCGTGCGCGTTCACGGGTGACTGAAATCGTTTGTGACTCAACACGTTCAGTTGGTTCTGTTAATTCGTCTTCACCGAGAATGAGCCATTCAACAGGACGCGCTGCTGTAGTGATTGCGGGAAGTGGTGCAGCCAGTGCTGCAGAAATTTCATTCAGTGTTGCACCAGGATGTGAGTTCAGAAATTCACTGATGCGCTCTGTTAGTTCGGAACGAACTTCAGCTTTTGTTTGCTTGGTGCGAGTGCGTGTTGTTTTTGTATGAGCGGCTGGCGAATTGGTACCGCCGAAGCGCAAGAGAAATTCGCCCAATGTGCGCATATGGCTACGGCTAAGGGTGTTGTCTTGATCAAGAAGGTCGAGTTCTGTGGCTGCCCAGACGACAGATTCAGGTAACTCCGCTACGGGGATGCGTTGTGTCACGCAATTTATCGTATCTGCCTATTTATATAGTCCCCCCTATGACATATAGTCATCCCAACACACGAGGGGGCTCGCCGTGACAATCAGTTTGGATCATGAATGGGAATCGTTGTTGCCAGTTGGCGACACGCATCCGTATCGCACCGGCGCTTGGCGTCCGCAAACGCGTGAATGGACCGCATGTGACATGCATGTTGAAGGTGAAATTCCTGCTGATTTAAATGGGGTGTACTTACGCAATACGGAAAACCCATTGGTACCCAATACCGACCGGTATCACCCATTTGATGGTGACGGAATGATTCATGCGATTTCGTTTCGCGAAGGCCACGCCGAATATCGCAACCGCATGGTGCGTACCGAAGGTCTTGCAACTGACCTTGCTGCTGGTGGACCACAATGGT
>CALPPK020000228.1 GCA_943325435.2 Bifidobacterium breve | reverse complement strand
GTAACCGAGGCAGATAATTTCAAATCAAACGACTCGGCTAGTTGGCATATGCCAACTGTGGAGGAAATGCGTGAAGTGTTCGTCTTCTTTGCTGATCCACAGTTCGATTCAAGCTGCAGAGACACCAGTACAAAGAATCGTGCTTTGTCGGTCACTCAACAATCCTTCCGGTTGAGCAGTTTGTCGTACTGGATAATAGATCCGAGGCAAGCAAATCGATCAGTTGCGCTAGAAACTTCCACTGGTGCGGTGTACTACGACGCCAATCGTTACATGTCGCCGTGGGGGTACAAAGATGGGTCCCTCACAATGAAGCGGGGGGTACGACCTATTCGTACTGTGCGCTATACGGGTCCAGCAATGGATGTTGTGCCGTATAAATGGTCGCCGACGAAATGTGAGACGACTTCGCCGCCAACAACAACTGTCACGACGGTTCCGGCTAACTGTGTGCAATGGGGACGTTGCGCAGTGGGCGATCTTGGCCCGCATGGCGGTCTAATCATTGCCGTCAAACGCAATGTGACCGACGGACCGCAATATACCGAAATGGAAATTGCGAAAAATAACAATCTTGACTGTCAGGGCACAACATTGGTCAGTGGTTGTTTGATGCGCGAATGGGATGACGGTTCCTTCCGGAGCCCCTTTGGGTTTTATCCAAGTGAAGCTGAACTAAAAGCTCTTGCCAGCAATCGCAGCCTCCGCTCACGTTTGAATTTGAAACCCAATTTCTATTGGACCAGTCGATACGTCGGAAAGTCTGTGTCAGTAAGTGGCGACTTCAATGGAAGTTTGAGTGATCTTGCTCAGAGCCTTGAAGTGGAGAAGTTCGAAGATGCTGTGGCAGTCAGTATGTCAAACGGCTCATCTCGAGTTACGTCGACTGCGTATTTCCGCGGTGTCATTCGATGGAACTGTACGAAAGCTTGTGTCGGCTGGTAGTTGACACGAATTAAGAAAGATAAGTGAATTTCATGTCTCGCAAATTTGTTTCCATTGCAGTGTGTGCAGCAATAGTCCTTTCCGGATGCGGTGGTGGTGACTCTGGTGCATCTGAGAAGAATCCGGTGGTTGAGAGCGGGATGTTGATGCAAAGTGATTCATTTTCTTTTGCAAATTTCGGTGCCTCTGCAACAGATTTAAACTTCGATGAGACTGATCTTGTGGCCATGTTTGGAAATTCTGACGGTGTATGCATTGAAGGTAAAACTGATCCCTGTGTGCCGATAGCTGAAGCGGCCGTGTGGGCACGAATGGTGAACCAGGCTCGCCAATCTGGGCACTGTGAAGGATTTGCTGTTCTTGCTGCATCTCGATTTGAGAAGAAAGAAACGCCAGAGAATGCTCTTCTTCAAAATGAAGGTGACGTAACGCATGGATTAATGCGGGCATTCGCCACGCAATTTCTGCCCGAAGTTCAGCAAGAAACCGTCAAGTGGCAGCAGACCGCTCCATCAGAATTGATCAAGCAACTAAAGGAGGGGTTTGCATCTCAAAAAGTTCCTTTCAGCATGGGCCTCTATTCCGATGCGGGTGGTCATGCGGTACTGCCCTATGCGTTGAAGTATCTAGATGGTGATGTCGTTCGAGTCATGGTCTATGACTCGAACTGGCCAGGGGCTGATCGATATGTCGATGTCAATGTGAAGGCAGAGACATGGGAGTTTTCTTATTCGGGGAAAGATCCCGTAACCGACACTGCAAAATGGTCCGGTGGCTTAGGGGACATTGATCTCACCTCAATGGATTCTCGTGTAAATGCGAAGTGTCCTTTCTGTGTCAATAACTCTGGAATCGCTAAAACAATCCTTGTCTTGCGCAGTGCCACCGGAGATTGGAGTGTGAATACTCCAGGGGGAGTCATCTCTCCGGGTGCTCCCGATATCGCAACCGGATCAACGAGACCGTTGAAGAGGGCGCAAGGCGATTCGGCTCCGTTGGATTATGTCATCGTTCTTGATTCGAGTTCGCCAGCCACTTTTACGTTGCCATCTGCGACAAAGGTTGTTGGTGTCACACCCAATGCGGCTCTTGAGTTCAGTAGTCCAGAATCTAATGGTTCGGCAAATGTGGAAGTTGTGGTCGGGGACTCTGGTATTTCCAGTAATGATCCTGGCGTTGTCGTTTCGCTCGCAGACGGAAACCTTGTGGCGACTGCTAATGGTCAAACCGCGAAGCTTGAATCAAGTGCAAGTGGAATTGCAGTAAATGTCTCTACAGCATCAGGTCAACAAATTTCATTGAATGTCAACGATGCAACTCCAACTGTGGAAGTGAAAACAACTGGAGCAGTAGGACTTGCAACTGGGCTCGAATTTGAGATCGCAAAACAAACTGGCGACAATGAGATTTCTCGCGAATCGGTGAGTGTGGCAGGCAAGAAATCCTCAGTGATTGAAAGTGGTTCACTCGGTGCTAACTCCGTAACGGTCTCGATTCCCGTTTCCTTGCAATCGACCACTGTGAGCGCATCTCTGCCGCCCGTTGAGGAACGTAAATTTGAAGATGCAATCCGGACGCGAAATGCAACGCTTGAGACTACGACTACGACCACGCCGGCAACCACGACCATCGATGCGTCGACAACAACGACTGTGAAACCACGTGCAGTTGTTACAACAGTGGCGCCAACCACAAAAATTTCACCCACGACTACTAGTGCGCCAACCACAACTACGACTGTTGCTGCTACGACTACGACGACTACAACGACAACTGTTGCTGCTACGACCACAACAGTTGCGCCGACCACGACGACTACAACTACGACAGTCCCAGCAGCGTCTGCACCATGGGTGGTGTTGGCTACTGCGCCCGGCAACACTCAGGCTCGAGATGTCATTGTTGACAGCGATGGTAATTCGTATGTTCTTGGAGCTTTTTGTAATTCTTCGGTAACCATTGGTTCCACAGTTCTTAGTGGTGCAAATGTTGCGGGCCAAGCACATTGCAACATTTCGCTCTCCAAGATTTCTCCTGAAGGATCGGTGCTGTGGGCTCGGTCGATGTTTGGATCTGGTGGTCAAAACTGGGGCGACTACGTCGATGTTGATTCGAATGGAAACGTATATGTTGTCGGTGCATTTAATGGTTTAACACTCGAATCAGGGTCTGTTGTTCTGAATGATCCCGATACTTCTAGCAATACTGAAAACCAGTTCGTTATGAAGTTCAATTCTTCAGGTGTTGTTCAGTGGGGCAAAGTATTAGGAATGGTTCGCGGCTCGGATGTCTCGGTCTCAAGCAACAGGGTCTATGTCGTGGGAAATTTTGTGGCACAGGGTTCCAGTGTCGTGTTTGGTGCGACCACGCTTACTTCTGTCTCCACAAGAGACATGTTTGTGACCCGTCTAGATCCATCTGACGGTTCGTTTGTGTGGGCAAACAGATTCGGAACAAGTACGCCAACATATTTTAGTTCTGCAGATACGGACTCATCGGGAAATCTACTCATCACTGGATTATTCGTCGGGCCCACGATTCAATTTGGCAATCTCGCTCCGCTCAACAATGCTTCGACAGGCACGTCCGACGTATTTGTGGTCAAAATCAATGATTCCGGAACCCCTGTGTGGTCATTGCGCGGCGGTGGCGCAGGCGACGAAGAAGGTGCATCAATAGATGCAAGCACTCAAGAGATATCGCTGATGCCGATTCTGTACGGGGCGTCGGCTACGTATGGATCAACAACTCTGACAAGAACTACTGCAGCGAACACACGCGCCATTGCGTTAGTGGAGATCTCCAGTTCTGGTTCCGTCACTGGTGCATCAATCGTTGCTGATGGAGATGTGTGGGGTGGAGCTATCGCGGTCGATAGCTCTGGCGTTAAGTACCTGTCGGGAACATTTTCTGGATCATCAAATCTGC
>CALPPK020000227.1 GCA_943325435.2 Bifidobacterium breve | reverse complement strand
CTTCAGCGACAGCTTGATCTGCTTCGTCGCCCTCTTTCGTTAGCTGGAGGTCGTGTCCGCCCCTGTCGGGTCCGTCACTATTCCCCCATTGGCGTCCCCTTCGGTTCGACCAAACACGTCTTGCCAGATTTCGGTAACAATTTCTTCAGCGGTTCTCACGCTGCCTTCACGCACACGTACGCGACCAGACAATGCGACCAACGCTGAATCAACTCCGACACTTGGGTTCTCTATGTTTGCTTCGCGAAGTTCAGCTAACGACACTGCGACTTTGGCAAAGTCAACTGCACCACGAACTGATGAACCAACACGCAAGTCAGGATGTGAGCGCGTACGGCGTACAACCGCAACAGCTTTTTCAAGCCAAGAATCGGAAACTCCAGAGCCTTCTGAATTTCTACGAACAATCGCAATCTCGTCTTCTGCAGACTGGTACGACATTGAGACTCGACATACACGGTCGTATACAGCACTTGAAATTCTTGCAGTACCCACGGCATCGAACGGGTTCATCGCCGCCACCATTCGGAAACCGTGAGCCGCAACAACACGACCAAGGCGCGGAACATTTAATTCACCTTCGCTCATGACAGTAATGAGAACGTTCAGAGTCTCTTCGGGGATACGGTTGATCTCCTCGATGTAGAGAAGTGATCCGTCGCGCATTGCACTAACTAATGCACCATCAACAAAAATGCTTGGGTCGTACCCATCATTCAATACTCGCGCTGGGTCGAAGTGGCCTACAAGGCGTGCCGGGGTTAACTCGGCGTTGCCTTCTACGAATTCAAAACCGATGCCAAGACCTTGAGCGACAGCACGCAACAACGTTGATTTACCAGTGCCCGGAGGCCCTTCCAGCAGAACGTGACGGTCCGCAGCGAGAGCAGCAAGAACTAGCTCTACTTCACGTGTACGTCCGACGACTTGAGTTGAAAGCGCCGTGCGCAACGACGACTTAGTCATTGACTATGACGCCGCGAATGTTTTCGCCCTCGCGCATCGCACGGTAGCCCTCGTTGATTTCATCAAGCGTGTAACGCTTTGTGATGAGTTCATCAAGCTTGAGGTCTCCAACGCGATACATGTCAAGCAACTTTGGAATGTCAGCACGTGGGTTGAGGCTGCCAAAGATGGTGCCCTTTACTTCTTTGTTCCACATTGCAAGTTGGAACAAGTTGATGTCTGCACTGGTTTCATCCATTGGTGAGATTGCAGTAACAACACACGTGCCACCTTTGCCCACCATTGTCATTGCTTCACCCATCATGTCGCCATGAAGAACGCCAGGGGTCATGATGACACGATCAGCCATTTCACCCCATGACAATTCATTGAGATGTGGAATTGCTTCAGCCATTGAGGCATAGGTGTGTGTTGCACCGAACTCCATAGCTTTTTCACGCTTGAACTCAACAGGGTCAATAGCAATGATGCGCTTGGCACCAGCCATACGAGCGCCTTGCACTGCGTTGATACCAATACCGCCGATACCAACTACAACAACAGTGTCGCCTGGTTGTGTATCCGCACGATTGGTAGCAGAACCCCAACCTGTTGCAACACCGCATGAAACGAGTGCAACACAATCAAGTGGCAAGTCTTTTTCAACCTTGATTAACGATGCTTCAGCAACAGTTGCGAATTCAGAAAAAGTTCCGAGTTTCGCCATCAGTTTTACAGAGCGACCGTCTTTCACGTGATGACGATGTGTGCCATCCGTGATCATGCCGCCGGTCAACGTACCCGCACCTAAGTTGCAGAGGTTCTGGCGACCAGTTGAGCAGTACCGACAACGGCCACATGAAGGAACGAAACTTGCTGACACGTGGTCACCAACCTGCAAGGTAGTAACGCCTGGCCCCAGTTTCACAACAACGCCAGCACCTTCGTGCCCACCAATGAATGGAAAGAAGTCGTCGACACCCATCATGGCCAACAGTTCCTTGGGGGGAACCATGTCGCCAGTGACGAAGTGTTCGTCTGAGTGGCACATTCCGGCCACTTTCCAATTCACCAATACTTCATTGGCTTTTGGATCGTCAACTTCAATTTCTTCAACCACCCATGGTTGATCAATCCCGTACAAAACTGCTGCGCGTGATTTCATTGTTGTTTCCCCCTGGAATTGTTAACCATTTCTGGTTGTTGTGTTTTAGTAGATCAAAACTCCGCGGATGTTTTTGCCATCACGCATGTCCTGGTAGCCCTCGTTGATGTCTTCAAGCTTGTAGGTCTTTGTAACTAGACCATCAAGATCAAGTTGGCCTTCGCGGTACAAGCCAAGAAGTTTTGGAATGTCTGCACGTGGGTTACCTGAACCAAACAATGAACCAACAAGTTGCTTTTCCATCAATGTGAGGTCAAGAAGGCTCATGTTTGCGCCGCCCATTTCAAAAGCTGGGTGAATGTTGGTGACAACAACTCGGCCACGCTTTGCAGCAAGTGCCATAGCTTCACCAATCATTTGTCCGTCGCCAACGCCCATTGTCATGATGACTTTGTTCGCCATGGTTCCCCATGTGAGGTCTTGCAACAATGGCAATGCTTCTGCCATTGATGACGCAGTATGAGTAGCACCAAATTCCATTGCCTTCTCACGCTTGAACTCGACTGGGTCGATTGCAACGATGCGCTTTGCACCCGCAAGACGAGCACCTTGAATTGCATTTGCACCGATACCGCCGACACCAACAACAACGACTGTGTCTCCAGGAGCTACGTCGGCTGCATACACAGCGGAACCCCATCCGGTGACAACGCCGCAACCAAGAAGACAAGCCTTCTCGAGTGGAACATCTTTTTCGATCTTGATGCACGAAGCTTCGTTAACAACTGTGTGCTTGGCAAAGGTTCCGAGCATGCACATGAGTGTGAGGTCTTTGCCGCCAGCGTGATGGCGTGATGTGCCGTCAGTTACTTGCATACCGAGACCCATGAGCGCACCAAGGTCGCACAAGTTCTGGTGACCGGTTGAGCAACTTGGGCAACGACCACATGACGGGATGAACCCGAACACCACATGATCTCCGACTTCAAGCCAGCTGACTCCTTCGCCAACAGCTTCCACAACTCCGGCGCCTTCGTGGCCACCAATGATGGGCAATGCGAATGGCAGGTCGCCAGTAGTGAGGTGTTCGTCTGAGTGACACATGCCTGAAGCGGCAATCTTGACCAAGACTTCGCCAGCCTTCGGCGCATCTAGTTCTATTTCTTCGACGCTCCACGGAGCGTTTACTTCCCACAGAATTGCAGCGGTTGTCTTCATGGGAGCCCCCTTGTTTGGCTGCCAGGTGCCCGGCAGGTTCACCCCTGAGATTACTCATTCACGCCACATATTCTCTAGTGGGCTCTGTGGCGGGTACTCTCGTAGCCATGGATAAGGACATCGCCCCACAGTCAGTACCCGAGCAGGCCTCTGCCAGCGTGGAAAGCCCCATCGTCGAGGAACTCCTCGTCGAGGAGATTTCCATCGACGGCATGTGCGGCGTTTACTAACTAGCTCGGCGCCTCATGACAGTCACGCTTGAGTCCGCGTGCGAACTGCACCCTCAAGTCGCGATCCGGCCTGAACCGTTTGGTGCGCTCGCCTATCACTACGGCAATCGTCGTTTAGTTTTTCTTCGTCACCCAGACATTGTTCGTGTTGTTAAGACAATGGGTGAACATCCATCATTACGCGACACGTTTGTTGCAGAAGGTGTCGCCGAATCACGGTGGCCCTCATTCATTGAAGCTCTTTCTTCACTCACTACATCGGAGATAATTCGTGTCCTCTCATAGCCTCGGCCAACAAATGAAGCAGGGGCTTGATGCCCCTATCTGCCTTACATGGGAGTTGACATACGCATGCAACTTGGCATGTGTTCATTGT
>CALPPK020000226.1 GCA_943325435.2 Bifidobacterium breve | reverse complement strand
TCAACATGGAATCTGCGCCACGCGCATCCACCATGAAAGTACTGAACTTCTGTGCATACTCGGACCAGAACATCTTGTTAATTGATGCAGCAGGTCCCGGTTCTTTGCGGGCCAACACTTCGGACAACAACTTCAGCCCCTGGAAACGCATGATCTCTACATGCGAGAAAGCCCATGCCAAGTTTTGACGTACAACTGGGTCTGACGTGAGACCCTTCTCTTTCAGAAGCTTGACACCATCCCAGAACTGACGGGTGAATTCAACGTGTTGGGTCGTTGCGTTTCCTCCGCGCTCGTTACCAAGCGTTGTCATAGTGACACGCCAACCATTGTTCATTCCGCCAATGATGTTTTTAATTGGCGCACGTGACTCTGTCATGAAAGTTTCTGTGAAGTGCGATGCTCCGTGTGGCTGCTGAATAGGTCGTAGTTCAATTCCGTTTGACTTCTTGTCTGGCGTAAACATAGGTAGAAGAACATATGAGATGCCTTGATGCTTTGGGCTGTCCGGATCAGTACGACACAAACAAAACATCATGTTTGCTTCAGTTGCTCCAGAGGTCCACACCTTTTGACCCGAGATAACTACTTCATCACCGTCAATGATTCCGCGAGTCTTCAAACTTGCAAGATCAGACCCTGCATCTGGCTCAGAGAAGCCTTGGCAATAGCGGTGCGTGCCGTCAATAATGCGCGGCAAGAATTCCTTCTTCTGTTCATCGGTTCCCCACACGATGATGGAAGGCCCAACAAGCCACTCACCCATTCCGCGAGTAATGCGAGGAACATCGGCGCGAGAGAACTCTTCATTCATCACTGCAACTTCGATACCAGTAAGCCCACGACCGCCGTATTCCTTTGGCCATGACACACACATATAGCCAGCTTCGGTCAACTTCTTTACCCACTCTTTGCCAGCTGCGGTCATATTGCCGCGCGCAAGAGAATCGGCTGATACACCAATCAATTCTTTCGGAACGTTGGACTTCAACCATTCACGAAGTTCAGTACGAAATGCTTGTGCAGCAGGTCCTAGATCTAGTTCTAACGGCATGTGCCCCCCAAGGTATTGGAGGACCATTCTTTCAGTTAGTCAAGCGCTGCCAAGAACTGGACAATTGCCTTATTCACCGGCTCGGCATGAGTCATGTTTGCCGCATGTGGCCCACCGTCGATGGGGACCAATGTGGTTGGGCCGGCAATACGGTCGCGCAAGATTTCAGCTTTGTCGATAGGTATCGCCATGTCTGCGGTTCCGTGAATAATGAGAGCAGGACAATTGATCTCGCCAAGACGCGCGGTCACGTCATCGCGGTGCATCAGACAATTAAAAGCCTTTGTGAATTGGTCGGGCACCATGGCGCCCCACTTCGCAAACCATTCATTCCATTCGCCGGGTCCGAGAATCAGGCTCGATATAACGTCCTGAACAGCAACGGCTCCGTGTTCGATCCATGCCGCATGTAATTGGTTGTATGGCTCGACGGTTGCTGGGTCTTCAGTGCCTGCTTGTGTATCAATGAGCACCAACGCCTTCACTCGTGACGGTGCGGTCAGCGCGACGCGGAGCGACAAAAACCCACCTTGCGACATTCCACCAATCACAGCGGATTCGATTCCGAGGTGATCCATTAGTCCGAGCACATCATTCGCAGAATCCCAATATGTGAACTCGCCCGTAGCCAATGTGCCACCGAAGCCACGTTCATCCCATGTGATGACGCGATAGGTCGGCGTCAATGCCGCTACTTGCGCATCAAACATTGTGTGGTCCATGAGGAACCCGTGACTAAGAATGAGTACTGGGCCTTTGCCGCCTGAATCTTGGAAGGCGAGATCAATACCGTTGATGTGAGCTGTTTGCATATTTGTACCTTACTTCGGGATAACGGGCATGTCGGACGAGACTCGAGAACGCCATTTAGGAACGCGTTTTTCAAAGAATGCGCGTACCCCCTCACCTGAATCAGGAGCAGCAGTTAAACCTGGCAAAAGTTTTCCTTCAGTCATGATCATGTGATCAACACTCGTGTTCATTCCGTCCCACATCAACTGCTTTGCTAGCGCTGCAGAAACCGGAGAGACATTGACAGCGATATCTCGAGCCATCTCAGTTGCAACAGCAAGAACTTCATCTGCAGGAACTGCACGAGAAGCAAGCCCCATCTGTGCTGCCTCTGTACCCATGATGAGACGGCCAGTTAGCAACAAGTCTGCTGCTCGCGAGAACCCAATGACCCGCGGTAACAAAACATGAGATCCAAGTTCTGGCAAGATTCCACGACGCACCATTGCGTATTGAATTTTTGCAGTCTCAGACACGATGCGGATATCGCACAACATCGGGTACGTAATGCCAACACCAACAGCATGACCATTGATCGCTGCTATCACCGGCTTACGCACCTTGTACGGCATCAGACGAGGACCTTCTTGAGCGCTTGCACCACCAGACAAGAAACCACTTTCGCCTGCGCTCAGATCTGCTCCTGCACAAAATGCTTTTCCTGCACCTGTCAGCACCACTGCGCGAACATCGTCATCGGCGTCGGCTGCTCCCATTGCCAATGACAACTCATCGCTTAACTGCGGAGTCCATGCGTTCATTGCGTCAGGCCTGTTCAAAGTAATGGTGGCAACACCATCACGAACGTCGTACAACACTGTTTCTAAATTCATACGCCCCCCCGGCAGATTCGGATTACCCCGAACCGTAGCCGCTCTGGCAAAGCGACCAAATGTCAGAGGTTCTTAACGTTGGGCCAGATATTTCTCGACTGGTTCCAAGTCGAAAGGAGACCCAGTCATGACTATGAGATGGTCAGCTCCAGCGTCTTCATAGGCAGCCGCGTCAACCAAGTCTTTGGCGTTGATGCCAACGGTGCGCTCAATTTCACGTGGGTTTCGACCCAACTTCTCACACCATTGGTCAAGTACTTCCATCTTGTGACGGAAATTGTCAACCGGTCCAAACGCGTTATGGGCATCGGCATATTGCGCGGTCAATTTCAACGTGACTTTCTCGCCACTTCCACCGATCATCAGCGGAATGTGACCCTTCACCGGACCAGGCGTCAGCTTCGCCAAACGCTCTTTAATTACAGGAATACCGGCCGCAAGAAGCTTCAGGCGCTCGGGAGCTGTACCAAACTCATATCCGTATTCGGTGTAGTCGCGTTCAAACCAACCCGAGCCAATTCCGAGAACAAAGCGACCGTCCGAAATGTGATCAATGGTGCGAGACATATCTGCAAGCAACTGTGGATTGCGATATGTAAAGCATGTAACTAGCGCACCAACTGTTGCATGACACGTATCAGCAGCCATCGCAGCAAGAAGCGTGTACGCCTCGAAGTGCGGCGCCTCTGGGTCTCCGTACAACGGATAAAAGTGATCCCAAACCCACAATGAATCAACACCCATTGCATCTGCTGCGCGCCATGATTCGCGCATTGCTTTAACTGTTGTTGCCTGAGGATGGAGTTGTACACCTATTTTCATAGGCGAATACTAGGACCATTCCTTCTTCATCATGGGAACAATGGTCTCAAAATATTCAGCAAGTAGATCTTGATCCCACGGTGGACGAATCGCGATATTGACAAGTTCAGCTCCCGCTTCAACAAAGGCGGCTATTTGCTCCATTGCATCTTCTGGTCTGCCGAGCAGTGACCCCGCGATTATTCGATCAGCCGCAGCGCCCCATTGCGTGCGCAACTGGTCCTTCACAACACCCACATCATCAGTACTAAGCCCGAACGACAAGTTGATGCTGCGTTCCACTGCTGATGGTTCACGTCCTGCATCTGCACACCAGTTATCAAGAATGCCGTTGAGTTCTTTGTACTGAGACGGACTCGCGTACGCAGCGTTCCAACCATCGGC